>VGXX01000014.1 GCA_016873155.1 Planctomycetota bacterium
TCCAATTGGGAAATCTTGGTTCCGGCCATATACGGTCGGAGGAAAGTATGATGCAGGAAATCACAAGAACAAGCTTGTCAGCAAAGGGGTCCAAATACACGCCTAATCGTGTTACTTCGTTCCTTTTCCGAGCTATATAACCGTCCAGCACATCGCTTAACCCAATGATCAACATGATAAAAAGGCAAATATAACGGTAATGATTGTTGTGCTGTACTTGAGTTATGCAAAACACAAGCAGAGGAATACAGCATATCCTGCTCAGACTGATCTTGTTAGAAAGGGTTAACATAGTGAAAAACCTCGGATGAATAATTTGATTGTATAGGATTTTCATTTTATTTATTTGGAAAAAGCTGAAGACGTGCGACTTGACACCGTTTTTTCATACCCAAAGTGCGTCTGTCCCTTCTAAAAGGTGGGTTCAAGTTGCAAACTTGAACCCGCGAAGACGCAGCGAAGCCGCAACCAAAGCAGTGAAGATAAGGCAAGTGGCAGGTGGCGGGTATCGTTTTACTCGTCACTCGTCATTCGACACACGTCACTTCCCCGTTTACACGAGGACATGATTTCTAAAGACTTACTAAAACTTGTCCCCTTGAAACTTGTCCTCGCAAAAGCGGGGAATGGGGAAAAGGAGTTTTTACAGGGTAATACTATGCCGGCTGCGATATCAATTATCGCACAAGTTTGACTTTGCTTTTCGTAAAAGACTGTGCCGTTTGTTTTTTACGTTCCTTATACCATGTTACAAACAAACGGACGCCCTGTTCAATAGGTACTTTCGGTTGATAGTGTAAAAAACGTTCCGCCTTTCTGATATCCGCATAGGTTCTATGCATGTCTCCAGGTTGCTCTGGAAGTTTTTTAATCTGCGCTTTTTTACCCAATTCCCGTTCAATGAGGTCAATAAGCCTTCTTAATTGAATTGGCTTTGAGTCCCCCAGATTGATGACCTCGAAATCAAACTGCTTATCTAATACAGCAACCACTCCATCGACAATATCGGAAAAGAAGGTATAATCCCGTTCGGTCGTCCCGTCACCGTACATCGTGATCGGTTGGTCACGATCAATGAGTTCTGTGAATTTTCGGATGGCAAGGTCCGGTCTTTGCCGAGGGCCATATACCGTAAAAAATCTGAGGCAGCAAACGGGTATTTTATAAAGATGATGATAATTGTAACAAAAAAGTTCTCCGGCACGTTTTGTTGCGGCATAAGGGGATATGGGTTCATTCACAGGGTCGTCTTCTGAGAAAGGAACCTTTTTGTTGTTTCCGTAAACTGATGAAGACGAACCAAAGATAAATTGCTTGACCTTATAAATCCGGGAAAGTTCAAGCATATTTAGAGTTCCCTTGCCGTTGACCTCTTCGTACAGCAACGGTCGTTCGATAGATGGCCTTACACCGGCGTATGCCGCCAGATGAATGACCTTTTCAACGTGGTGTTTCTCAAATATTTCCTGACATGCAGACGTGTCACAGATATCGGCCTCATATAATGTCAAATTTGAATCCTGAATAGCCTTCGAAATATTTTCTCTTTTATATGCCGGCAGATAAAAGTCATTAAAATTATCGACAACAACGACCTTTTTACCCTGTGAGAGCAAACGTTCCACCAGATGAGAACCAATAAAACCTGCACCACCAGTAGCGAGTATTGACATAAAATAAATTGCCCTTTCTGATTTATCGTATTGTGGTATTTAGGTTTAATATAGCAGAGGCGTCACCTTAGTCAAGTGAAAAACAACTTTGGCTTGACACGTCCATTTTTTCATTGTACGATTTATCGAATTTGATATTATCCAACCGTAAAGACACTAAAGTACAAAAATAATAGCATGGACAAAAAAAGGGCTGTACTTGTACTGGAAGATGGAACGACCTTCAAAGGTTACTCTCTCGGCGCCCCTGGCGAGACGATAGGCGAGGTGGTTTTTAACACCAGTTTGATGGGTTACCAGGAAATCCTTACAGACCCATCGTACAAAGGACAAATGGTGGTCATGACCTATCCGCTGATTGGTAATTATGGAATTAATGAAAAAGATTACGAATCACGCAAGATGTTCCTGGAGGGCTTTATCGTAAAAGAATGCAGTCCTTTCCCCAGTAACTGGCGTTCGCAGACCGGCCTGGATGAATTTCTCAAGAAAAAAGGGATTGTCGGCATTCGGGGAATCGATACACGGGCATTGACAGCACACATACGGGACTTTGGCTCACAGCAAGGCATTATTTCCACCGCAGATTTTGATGTTTCAAGCCTTATCAAAAAGGTCAAGTCATCTCCCGGATTAAACGGATTAGACCTCGTAAAAGAGGTGACATGCAGTGATTCATATGATTGGAAAGATGACGAAACCAGCCAAAAAGTATCGAAAAGGTACAAGGTCATTGTCTACGATTGCGGGGTAAAATATAACATCTTGAGAAAATTGAGCAGTGCAGGCTGCGCTGCGACGGTAGTTCCTGCCCGGACGTCACCGAAGAAAGTCCTGGATATGAATCCGGACGGTATTGTGCTTTCAAACGGTCCTGGCGATCCGGCAGCAGTACCTTATATGGTTGATAATATCAGGGATTTACTGGGCAAAAAACCAATCCTGGGTATTTGTCTCGGACATCAGTTGCTTGCGCTTACCCTGGGTTTAAAGACATACAAACTCAAGTTCGGTCATCATGGGGGAAACCAGCCTGTAATTGATCTCTCGACCAAAAAGGTGGAAATTACCGCGCAGAATCATAATTTCGCCGTATCAACTCCACCGGAAGGAACTGTGCACAAAAGCCCGTTTGGCGATGTGGAAATTACGCATGTAAACCTCAATGATCAGTCGGTTGAAGGGCTGAAATGCCACTCAATGCCTGTCTTTTCGGTGCAATATCACCCGGAGGCATCACCCGGCCCGCATGATGCAAATTATTTGTTTGAGAGATTTATTGAGATGATGAAAGTTTATAGTTGAATGTTCAGGAATTTTAATTTATACCGTAGCGCGGGGGTTATTCCCCCGCTCTGACCGACCATAAGGGTTGGCGCTACAGAATGACGCGTAATAGTACAATTGTCATTCTGAGCGAAGCGAAGAATCTATTTAATATCCCATTGCTGGTTCAGGCTTGCAGCCTGAACCAAACTATTTCGGTTCAATCGAGGACGATTGAACCAGCCAGAGGAAACCCAACTAACTCAATTAACGCAAGAAACATAAATGCCCAAACGAACAGATATAAAAAAAATCATTATCATCGGTTCCGGCCCGATTGTCATCGGTCAGGCCTGCGAATTTGACTATTCAGGCACCCAGGCCTGCAAGGCGCTCCGTGAAGAGGGCTACAAGGTCGTCCTGGTTAACAGCAACCCCGCCACTATCATGACAGACCCTGAGGTTGCAGACAAGACCTATATCGAACCCATTACCCCCGAAATGGTCGCAAAAATCATTGCAAAGGAACGCCCCCAGGCATTACTGCCGACTCTGGGAGGTCAGACAGGTCTGAACACTGCCGTTAGCCTTGCGGAAAAAGGGGTGCTCAAGGAATATGGCGTGGAACTTATTGGGGCGAAATTGGGGGCTATCAAGAAGGCTGAGGATCGGTCGCTCTTTAAATCTGCCATGAAACAAATAGGCATTGCAGTGCCTGAAAGCGGTTATGCGCGTTCATACGACGATGCAATGAAGATTGTCGACGAGATTGGCTTCCCAGCCATTATACGTCCTTCTTTTACCCTGGGAGGTACCGGTGGTAATGCAGCCTATAATATTGAAGAATACAAAGAATATATCAAAGTAGCCTTAGAGGCAAGCCCTGTCCACGAAGTGCTGGTGGAACGCTCTGTTCTGGGATGGAAGGAATACGAACTGGAGGTAATGCGCGACCTGAAGGATAACGTCGTGATCATTTGTTCTATTGAAAATTTCGATCCTATGGGTGTACACACAGGCGACAGCATCACGGTTGCCCCTGCCCAGACGCTTACCGATGTTGAATATCAAATTATGCGGGATGCGGCGATCAAGATTATCCGGGAGATTGGCGTCGAGACAGGCGGCTCTAATATCCAGTTCTCAGTAAATCCTGAAAATGGGGAAATGCTGGCAATTGAGATGAACCCAAGAGTATCCAGGAGTTCCGCCCTGGCCTCAAAGGCTACCGGATTTCCTATCGCCAAGATTGCCGCAAAGCTTGCGGTAGGCTATACCCTCGATGAAATCCCCAATGACATCACCCGTTACACGCCTGCCTGCTTCGAACCCACGATTGATTACTGTGTGGTAAAAGTGCCGAGATTTAATTTTGAAAAATTTCCGGATACCGACCCAACCCTTACCATCCACATGAAATCAGTAGGGGAAGTCATGGCAATCGGACGCACCTTTAAAGAAGCCATAGGGAAGGCCATCCGTTCTTTAGAATCCGGACGATACGGTTTTGAGAGTTTATGGCCTTCAGGCAGTGATAAGTGGTCTGCCGGACAGCGGACTGAGTTTCTAAGAGAAAAATTAATGATCCCAAATCCCGACAGACTCTGGCACATCGCCGATGCGATGCGATTTGGCTTGAGTCTTGATGATATCTATAAATGGACACATATCGATCACTGGTTTCTTTACAATATCAAACAAATACTCGACATGGAAGCCGGGATTAAACAGAAATATCCGAATGCAAAAGATGAACGGCGGCTCGCCCCTGCATCTCAAAATGAGAACGAGTTTACCATGGACAAGGATATGTTGACTGAGGCCAAGCAATATGGTTATTCCGATAAATATCTGGCGTATTTGTGTAATGTTGAAGAAAAGACCATACGGAAATACCGTCAAAAAGAGGCAATCAGACCAGTCTTCAAACACGTGGATACCTGCGGCGCAGAATTCAAGGCATTTACGCCCTACCTGTATTCCACGTATGAAACCTCCTGCGAAGCAGAGCCTACACACAAGAAAAAGATTATCATCCTCGGCAGCGGCCCAAATCGTATCGGCCAGGGAATCGAATTCGATTACTGCTGTGTCCACGGAGTGTTTGCATTGAAGGAGCTGGGTTACGAAACTATTATGATTAACTGCAATCCTGAAACGGTGAGCACCGATTATGATACCTCGGACCGGCTTTACTTCGAGCCTCTCACCCTGGAAGACGTCCTTGAGATTATTCATAAGGAAAAGCCCGAAGGTATCATCGTACAATTTGGAGGGCAAACGCCTTTAAAGCTGGCAGTGCCATTAGAGAAAGAGGGAGTAAAGATATTGGGAACCTCTCCGGATAGTATCGATATTGCAGAGGACCGTGAACGATTTGCCGCCCTGATCAATCAACTAAAATTAAGGCAGCCCGACAACGGCTGTGCCCGTTCGGCCGCCGAAGCAAAGGTCATCGCCAACAAAATAGGTTATCCCGTGCTGCTGCGTCCTTCTTATGTCCTGGGAGGCAGGGCGATGCGCATTGTTTACGATGAAATGGGCGTGGAGGATTATATCACTCATGCCGTACAGGTTTCGCCCGAACATCCCGTCCTGATTGACCGATTCCTGGAGGACGCCATAGAAATTGACGTGGACGCAATCTGTGACGGCAAGGAGGTATTTATTGGCGGCATTATGGAACACATCGAGGAAGCCGGCATCCATTCCGGAGACAGCGCCTGTTCGCTGCCGCCCTATTCTATAGGCAATGACATCATTAACGAACTAAAAAAACAAACGCAGATCATGGCGCTTGCATTGAATGTGGTAGGACTCATTAACATACAATATGCGATTAAAGATAAAACGGTGTATGTGCTGGAGGTCAATCCCCGCGCCTCAAGGACGGTGCCCTTTGTCAGCAAGGCGATAGGCATACCCATGGCCAAGATCGCAGCAAAGGTGATTGCAGGAAAGAAACTCAGCGAATTAAATATCTCCATGAACATGAGGTTAAAGCATGTTGCCGTAAAAGAGGCGGTCTTCCCCTTTATCAAATTTAAAGGGGTAGACACGGTGCTGGGCCCTGAAATGAAATCGACAGGCGAGGTCATGGGACTGGACACGGACTTTGGCCGCGCCTATGCCAAATCTCAAATGGCCGCAGACTGCAGCCTTCCCTTAACAGGCACCGTCTTTATCAGCGTGAGGGATAAAGACAAAAAGTCCATGATACCCATTGCAAAGAAGCTCATACACATGGGTCTTAAAATTGTTGCCACACAGGGCACGGCAAAAGTACTTTCTGAAAATAACGTCTCCGTTCCTCCGGTTTTAAAGGCTACCGAGGGACGTCCTAATATTGTCGACCGCATCAAAAACAACGAAATCCAGCTCGTCATCAACACCACAGAAGGCAAGACTGCCCAGGAGGCATCGTATTCCATACGGCGCACGGCGCTGGTGCATCGTGTCCCCTATTTCACAACCGTTGCCGGCGCAGTAGCCGCCGCCAAGGCCATCGAGGCGCTCAAAAACGGCAGCCTCGACGTCAAACCCATCCAGGAATACTACCACACATAAATTCGTTGTAACAGTTCACCCCCCTGACCTCCCCCATCGAGCTTGCTGTTGGACAAATTTTTGCTGGACAAGTTTATGACAGGAAATACCCAATTATTCAAGGGTTTTGGCGTATACTTCACAAAATACGCCTTGTCAAAATATACAGTTCAACCTATATTTGAAATGGGTGTAAGATACAACCCCCCAGCCCCCTTTTCTAAGGGGGATTTCAAAGTCCCCCTTAACAAAGGGGGAATCAGGGGGTTGTTATGCACGTTACATAATCAGTTTACAGTTATTTTGTCCAGCCAATTTTTGTCCAACAGCAAGCCCATCGAGGGGGAGGAAACGTTTCCCCGATCTGAGTCGAGGACGGGTTTTCCCCGACCCTGGTGGGAGGGGTTAGGGGAGGGGGTGAACTGATACTAATAGCTTAACAATACCGGAGCTATCGCGGCGGGCGGCGGGTTCAGGTTTGAAACCTGAACCCGCCGAAGTAATAAATATAAGTATTACATTGATTTACACTTTTGTTGGAAAAAATTATTTACTTACCACTAAATTTTCCAAGCTAACAGGATATACACCGAAAGAAATAGTAGGACAAAATTCACGTATCTTAAAATCCGGAAAAATACCACCTGAAGAATATAAACGCATGTGGAATACAATTACTTCCGGCAGTGAATGGCATGGTGAATTTCAAAACAAAAAAAAGGGCGGAGAACTTTACTGGGTGCATGCAACCCTTTCACCTGTTAAAGATTCAAATGGGGTCGTTACCCATTTTCTCGCCGTTATTGAAGACATAAACGAACGCAAGCATTTAGAAACGAAGCTTGTAAATATGGCTGAGCGGGACCCGCTTACCAATCTCTTTAACCGCCGCCGTTTTGAGGAGGAATTGGAAGACTGGCTTGCACAGGCAAAGCGCTATACGACACACGGGGCATTGTTATTTATTGACCTTGATAATTTTAAGCATATCAACGATACCTTTGGCCATTATACAGGAGACAAACTCCTTAAAACGGTTGCCAATACTCTACAAAAAAGGTTGCGTTATACAGACACACTCGCCAGATTTGGTGGTGATGAATTTGCCATTATTCTGCAACATACCAACATAGGACAGGCACAATTGATCGCCGGAGAAATGCTGGGTTTGTTGAAATACAATACTGAAGGAAAAGAGGGAAAATGCCCCGGCATTACTGCCAGCATAGGTATTGCCTTATTTCCCGAACACAGCGCCTCGCTTGAGACATTGATTGCCTATGCTGATCTTGCGATGTACAACGCAAAAGAGCAGGGAGGCAACCGTGTTTGTGTTTATTCAGATGATCAGGAAATGCAAATTGAACTCCGGCTGAAATGGAAGAATCGCATCTGCTATGCCCTGGAAAATGGTCGTTTTGTCTTGCATTTACAACCCATACTCAACCTCAGAGAAAACCGCATTGTCAGACATGAGGCATTACTGCGCATGATAGGTGAAAATGGAGAACTCATTCCGCCATCTGTTTTTCTCAATGTTGCGGAACGTTTTGGGCTCATTCACGAAATAGATCGCTGGGTAGTTTGTAAAGCGATTAACATCATCGCAGAACTCCGCAGGGCGGGCAATTTTCAGTGCCTTGAAGTTAACCTCTCCGGCAAGACAATCGCAAACACAGATTTTTTATCACAAACCAGGCAAGAATTAGAGGCAACCGGAACCAATCCTTCGAATCTCATTCTTGGAATTCCTGAAAATGCCATCGTTGAAAATGCGGGTGAAATACATAGTTTTATAACCTCCTTTAAGGATATTGGCTGTCGTTTTGCGCTGGACGATTATGGCAGATTTTCCTCATTCAATCACCTCAAACATTTACCCATAGACTACCTGAGAATTAGCGGTAGTTTTATCAGCGACCTGCCGCACAACACGGTGCATCAACATTTAGTCAGGGGAATGGTAGAAGTGGCGCGCGGGCTGGGAAAACAAATTATTGCCAATTATGTAAGTAGTAATGAAACGTTACAGCTTTTGCAGGAATATGGTGTAGACTACGCCCAGGGCTACCACATTGGACTGCCCACCGCAATATCCGAGATACAGAAAACATCGTAACCCGGCAAAAACACAACGAAAATGGCGAAGACGAGACCATTGACAGGTGTTGTTCGCGTCACCTGTCACTCGCCACTTGTCGCTTGTCTCCCTTCACTCCCTTTCCAGATGTTTTTTCATTGATTGTCCCTGCCTTTTTTGCTTCAATTTCTATCACACCAGTAATTGGTTCTTTAACCATGAGAAATTTCAAAGTTACTCCTGCCCACGAAATATACGAAAAAACACGAAAGGGGGTACCTTCACAAATTATCAGGACAGATTTTCGCGACCTTTTCGCGAATTTCGTGGGGTTAGTAGAGTTGCTAACTAAAAATAATATGGATTACATACCAAATACCGAACGTGATAAAGAAATAATGCTCAAAGAGATGGGCATATCTTCTTTTGAATCGCTTTTAGAGGATATTCCGAAATCATTACGAAAATTCTCCCTCTCATTGTCAAAAGGTTTTTCTGAGCCGGAAGTATCAAAAGTTTTAAGGGAACTCAGTGAGAAAAATACCCATACGGATGCATGTATTTCATTTCTGGGCGCTGGCGCTTACGAACATTACATCCCGACTATTGTTGACCATCTGGCGTCGAGGAGTGAGTTTTATACCTGCTACACCCCTTACCAACCTGAAGTAAGCCAGGGCACACTTCAGGTAATTTATGAATTCCAAACGCTCATGTGCGAACTCACCGGCATGGACGTTGCCAATGCATCCATGTACGACGGCTCAACCGCCCTGACGGAAGCAGCACTTTTAGCAATACGTCTGAAGGAAAGGAACAAGGTCGTTTGCTCACGGGCGATCCATCCTGAATACCGGCAGGTGCTCAAAACCTATTTAAAAGGTTTTGGGACAGAAATTATTGAAATAGACTCACCTGAAGGAACAACGGATGTCAACCAATTAGAAAAGGTTTTCGGCGACAAAACCGCTGCCGTCCTCATCCAAAACCCAAATTTTTTCGGCTGTATCGAAGACATGGAAGCCATCTCGAATATTACCCATAAGTACGATGCGCTTTTTATAGCCTGTGTAAACCCCATTTCTCTGGGCGTTTTGAAACCGCCTGGTGAATACAACGCCGATATTGCCGTTGGCGAGGGACAGGTTTTGGGAAATTATTTGAATTACGGCGGTCCGTATCTTGGTTTCTTTACCGTGAAAAAGGAACTGCTCCGAAAGATGCCGGGAAGGATTGCAGGTGAAACGGTGGACAGTAACGGGAAGCGGTGTTTCGTCCTCACCCTTCAGGCCAGGGAACAACACATTCGGCGGCAAAAGGCAACTTCCAATATCTGTACCAATCAGGCGCTCCTCGCACTCAGGGCGTGTATCTATTTATGCGCGTTAGGGAAAAAGGGTATCGCTGAACTGGGTAATCTTAATTTGCAGAAGAGCCATTATGCCTGCGAAAGACTTTCTGCCTTAAACATTTTTGAGCCGTCATTTCAAAAGCCATTTTTCAATGAATTTGTATTAAAAGCCAGGGACAATCATAGCATAAACAAAATTAATGAATATCTTCTGACAAAAGGGATTATCGGCGGATTGAACATCTCCGCATTTTATCCCGAATTAAATAATAGCCTGCTCCTGTGTGTAACGGAGACGAAGACCAGGGAAGCGATTGACCGTTTGGTTAATGAGTTATCCCAATATTCTCATGGACAATAGAGGCAGTCGTCCCTGATTGCCTTCAGGCATTGGTCGATTGTCAAACCCCGTTCCGTACTCACTTCCTGGGTATTAAGAATAGTAATCCATAATTGTTAAGCACTATGACTCCCACGCATAATGGAAACAAGGGAAGCCGCCCAGGTGTCCCCGAACCTTTGCGGACAAAACGCTCCGAAAGCAACAACACACTGGTTAAAGTGCCCAGTCAGCGGACGGGGTCAACGAGATGTTAAACACGATTCTTCAAGTGTTAGCACGATTCACACATGCTGATGAGACCCTTTTCCTCAAGTTGGAAGATTAGGTCTTTTCGTTCCCTTACTAGAAAACTAAGCCGTTTCCTTTTATGGGGATGCACTTTACCAATTTCCCATACGAGTGCAGCCATTCGAGCTATTTCCGAGTTGGGTGATGCCATGAGCCTCTTGAGCCGATCAAGATTCTTCTCAGAGATGTTAGATTGACTCAGAAAGCCTTCAATCTCATCTCATTCTTCAATGAATTGCTTTTTTTCTTTAGGCAATTGCATACAATCTTTGCATACGTGGATATGATGTCCCTTACCGGAAAATTTCTCGTTAGGTCGTTGACGTCCGCAAATTTTACAATAGTGTCCCATAAATTATTAGCCTTACACCTTACACTGTTTCACCAGGATGCTGTTGGGGAAGTAAGGGCGCTAGCTTTACCAATAAATCAGGCAAGTCCCGACTCGCCGTCTTCCATACCTCTTCCCAATCAACCGTGTCATACGCATGAATCAAATGGTCGCGCATCCCAGCTATCAACGACCATGGGATATCTGCGTGTGCCGCACGAAACTCAGTCGATAGCCGTTTAACCGCTTCCCCCATGACCATCAATTGGTACATTACTGATGATTGGGTCTTAATATCCTCAAGAAAAGCCTCTTTGCTCATACCCTGGATAAAAACCAAGATGAGACGGGCTGACTTGGCAATATCCAGGAGCGTGACGTCATCGCTTCGCATGCGCTGCCTCTGGTTTGGAGAAAAGGATGTGTGCGGTGTTTAGGATTTCTCGACGACGTAACCAATTCTGACTTCTTTCAACTGCGCGTTTGCTAATAAGGTCTATGCTCCGATGCAACAATGCTTGTAATTCCTGTTGCATGGCCACATGGTCAAACAGTCCCCACTCAGCATCGGCAGCAAAGGTAACCAAGAAGTCCAAATCGCTATTAGGGGTAAAGTCATCGCGCAAAGCAGAACCAAACAGCGCCAACTCGCTGATTTTCCAACGATGGCAGAACTCGGCGATTTCATTTTGGGGGATTGTTTTAGTGAGATATTTCATTTTTACAATATTCTTGATTTTTGCGAGATGTTGTATAAGATTGGTTTTATTATATCCATTAACGAGATTGAGTCAATCCAAATTGCTGAACAAATGACCAATAAACTCTTAGAATAGCGGTATGTGTCGAACTCAATATATGGTTATTTTTTACTATGAGTTTTTAACAAGGTAATAGTATGAACCCGACAGAACCACTTATCTTTGAAAAATCGTCTCCAGGCAGACGGGGCTTTACCTTCCCTGTCTGTGACGTTCCTGAAAAGCCTGTAACGAATCTTCTCCCTCAAACCATGTTGAGGAAGCAGGAGGCGAAACTGCCCGAAGTTTCTGAAATTGATGTCGTACGGCATTTCACACGGATATCGCAGATGAACTTTTGTGTGGATACGAATTTTTATCCTCTTGGCTCGTGCACCATGAAATACAATCCTAAGATAAATGAAGATGCCGCGCGCATGGAGGGTTTTACGAAATTACATCCCTATCTACACATCAAGCATTGTCAGGGTATCCTAAAACTTCTGTATGATCTTGAGCAAATGCTCATAGCTATTTCAGGGATGTCTGCCTTTACGTTACAACCTGCGGCTGGCGCACATGGCGAATTGACTGGCATGCTGATAATCCGCGCCTATATGGAGAAAAAGGGGGAAACGAGACACAAGATTATTGTGCCCGATTCTGCACATGGCACCAATCCTGCATCTGCTGCACTGTGCGGCTATGAAGTCGAATCGATTCAATCCAATGCCGAAGGGCTTGTAGATATAAAGAAGCTCAAAGAGTCATTTACCCGTGATACAGCGGCGCTCATGATCACCAATCCTAACACCCTCGGTCTGTTTGAGAAGGACATTATGGAAATATGTAAGATTGCCCACGATGCGGGTGGACTCGTCTACTGTGACGGGGCGAATATGAATGCCCTCATGGGCATAGCACGTCCGGGAGATATGGGCGTTGACATCTTACACCTGAACCTCCATAAGACCTTTTCCACGCCTCATGGGGGAGGCGGTCCTGGCGCTGGCCCCATCGGCGTCACCAAAGAGTTGGAGCCATTTTTGCCTATTCCACGAATAGAAGTATTAGCCACAGAGAGTACCGAGATCACAGAGAGAAAAATTGCAGGGGCGAACGGCCGTTTGCCCCTACATCCCCATAACGCTGTGTCCTCTGTGAACTCTGTGGCTGATTTGTTTCATCTCAATTATGACTACCCTGACTCCATAGGCAGGGTCAGGGCGTTTTATGGGCATGTCGGGATGATGATCAGGGCATATACCTACCTGTTGTCATTAGGCAAAGAGGGGGTATGCAAGGTAGGTGAATATGCCGTTCTCAATGCCAACTATCTACGTCACAAACTCGAAAAAAATTATGACATCCCCTACGGAAGCACCTGTATGCACGAGTTCGTCATTTCTGCAAAAAAGCAAAAGGGAAAAGGGGCATCAGCCCTGGATATTGCCAAGAAACTGCTGGATTACGGTTTCCACGCCCCGACCATTTATTTCCCGCTGATTGTAGAAGAGGCCATGATGATAGAGCCTACAGAGACGGAATCACGCGAAACGTTAGATGCCTTTGCTGCTGCCATGATCCATATAGCCACAGACATTGAACAACGACCGGAGGTAGTACGCAATACCCCTCAAACAACACCCATTGGCCGCCCAGACGAAGTGAAGGCAGCCCGAGAACCGAAGCTGAGATGGGAAATGGGGGTGGGTTAAGCCTGCAGACTGTGCCAAATGAATTTTGTGCAGTCTGTCTATGTGAATAAAACACGTAGATAATATTGAGATCTCTGCATTCACTCCTTCCTTACCTCGTAGCAAAAATTGACCGGCTCCTAAATTCCGTTTTATATGCCCAAATGGTAATTCCACCTTTTCTTTACGAAATCTGGCTAAGGTCTAAGTTCTCTACAAATACGTCATACGCTCTTACAGGGTCTTCTGTTCCAACATAATCTTCTGTTACCGATGGAAAAAGCGCATCTCCTATGCTAAACAAAGACTCGCGATAGTTTCGCTTGAAAAATAGATTATTAGTCCACCATTTGACCATTTGAGGCCCCATTTGACCCAGTCTGCCTGCTCAACCCAACGCTTCAAACCGAAATCCCTTCTCCATAAAAAGCCGCATGCAGGCATCTACCGTCTTAGCGTCGTAAAGGACGTCCTTATTCCGTGAGATTTCCTCTAATGCCTTATCTATACCAAGCGCCGCTCGATACGGTCGATGACCGGACATGGCCTCAACCACATCAGCGACTGCCAGAATCCTCGCCTCCAAGACAATCTCTTCCCCTTTGAGACCTGCCGGATATCCAGAACCATCTAACATCTCGTGGTGTTGAAGTACGATCTGAGCAACTGGCCATGGAAATTCCAGCCTTTTTAATATGTCATAGCCAACCTTGGGATGACTTTTCACAATGCCATATTCATATTCATTTAACTCGGACGGCTTGCTGAGTATCTCAGCCGGTACAACTATCTTGCCTATATCGTGAAGGAATGCACATACACGAACACCTTCCATTTGATCATCCGTCATACCGATCTCCCTTGCTATTGCGCGGGCAAGTTGAGCCACACGCCTTTCATGCCCGGCAGTGTAAGGATCTCTCATCTCACCCATTAAGGATATAGCTTCGATTGTTGTGTTGAGTGTTCTTTGTAAATTTTCAACACTTCGTTTTAATTCCTTCTCCATTCTTAAAGACTTTACTCCTACTGCAATGTCACTTGCCGCTTCCAGTAAATACCCTATTTCTTCGTCACGGAAAGCATGCTTTCTATCAGAATATATTCCCAGAGCGCCTATCGCTTCGCCATCGGGTTTCAATGGCACGGCCATAATTGAAAAAAAACCTTTCCCCAAAAGTTCTTTACTCCACGATTCTTTCTGTGAATCGCCTTCTAAATCCCATATGTTTTTTGGTTCACCTGTCTTGATAGACCATCCAACCGGATCGAGGCTAGACTGTGGTACATCCAATCTTACCTTGTGCGAGGATAGAAACCCTTTCTCGAATCCTCTCTGGGCAATTGGCCTTACTTCGGAACTTCCTTCTTCCCGCACTCCTATCCAAACAGCCCTAATAAATTCCATTTTTATCAGGATACGACACATTTCTTCGAAAAGTTCATCCTCGTCTTTACTCTTTAACAATACCTCGTTTATATTCCTAATTGACGTAAGGTATAAATTCAGTGTTTTTATTTTTTCCTCTGACTCTCTCTGCTTCAAAAATCCCCACACACCTTCTAAAAACAAAGATGCCTGACGAACGTCCATTTGATGGTATTCCATTTCCTTGTTTGCAACTGCGGCAACCATTACAACACGCCCGTTATCCATAATTGGAACACCTAAAAATCGCTTTAATTTTACATGACCTTCCGGATAGCCTCTCTTATAACGATTGGTAGCTGAATAATCATTGATCATGACGGGTTTCCGTTGTCTGACAGGTTCTGCCCACATCCCCCCCTCACGAATAAAAAATTGCAGTGGTTTATTCTCGATGTTACATTCCTGCATGGCCTTTTCTGTCCAGAGACTGACGTCCATAATCGTTTCATCTTTATTTATAAACCCTAAAAATCCTAATTTGCTTTTCGTAAGTTCTACAATTGCATCCACTACATAATTGATTAATTCCTGAAATGGTGCATCTTTCATCTGATACATGTTCAATACTTTTTCCAGCCGCATATTGCTCAAACGCAACGCAACTTCGGAAAGTTTACGCTCCGTGATATCCTCTAAGACATGGATGGAATAGAGGAATTTGTCCTTGCTATCCAGTATTGGATAATAATTTATTTTATATATTTTACCGATAGAGGGCAAATGAACCTCGTCTTCCCCCCCCACCACATTGCTGCATTTTTCAGGCGGAATTTCCATCTTCGGGAAGACCTCATAACAGGGTTTACCAATCATCTCCAGAAACGACATACCTGATGCTTTTTCATAAGCCTTATTGGCTCTCACCAGCTTAAACTCTTTGTCATGAACAAAGATAGGTTGCCGAATAGCATCAAACATGACCTCTAATTCTTTTTTTATTCGTTCCTTTTCAGCTATGTGTGTCTTTAGTGGACGAAAGACAAAAAAGTAAATAACGGGGAAAAGAATCCCAAACAACAGAAATGTATCTAAAATTATCCTGGTAGTATCAGAGATAGTCTGAAAGAACCGAAAACCAAACATTAACAAGCCTTCGGTAAGGATTATCGCGACAGATAGGATGATAAAGAGACAAACGGGCGACTGATATACATAAATCTTTTTATCATTCCTTGCCATATCTTTCTCTTCCTCCGAAATATTAAATTGCGTTCCAATGCGGAGCATGGGAACGAAAAAAACACAGAGCAAGCGCTATGATGCCTCATTTAGCTCCGGGAATAAGTACGACATGAGTTCTTTGGCAATTGGTCCTGCGATCTCCGCCCCGTGACCCGGTGTATGTTCCACAAGAATGGCAAAACAATATCGCGGGCTGTCGTACGGGGCGTAACCGACAAACCAGGCA
The DNA here is from genome assembly GCA_016873155.1 of Planctomycetota bacterium. GTDB lineage: Bacteria > Planctomycetota > Brocadiia > Brocadiales > Brocadiaceae > Wunengus. Next base: position 16,156 of record VGXX01000014.1, read on the forward strand.
TGATTGTCTTTCTGACGTCCGGTCTCAGCAGTGCCTGTTTTACCGGCGACCTTGTAAACCTCTAATCCCGCATTCTTGGCCGTGCCGCGGATTACCACGTCCTGAAGCGACATGCGTAAAACATCCAGCGTTGCAGGCTGTATGGGAATTTTTTGTTTCTTTTCCGGTTTAAACAGACGAACAACCTCTCCCTGGCCATTGGTGAGTTTTAATAGCAAATGGGGCTGGACTAACGTTCCGCCATTTGCCACCGCAGCATACACCTGGCACAACTGAAGCGGCGTGGTAAGCAATGCGCCCTGTCCGATGGCGACGTTCATGGTGGTTGCCGTGTTCATCGCTTTGGGCATGTTTCCGCTTCTTTCGTACGGAAGATCAACGCCTGTCTTCTCACCGATGCCAAAATTCTTTGCCCATGTGTATAACGAATCTCCACCTAAAATCTTTGCCGTTTCAAAGAAGAAGACATTGCACGAATAGGGTATGGCGTCATGTATGGTAACCAGACCGTGTCCGTATTCCGACCAGCATCTAAAAATGATATTTTTGTAATTAGTATAGCCAGGACACTCATACGTTGTCTGGGTATTTATACGGTTCACGCTCAGGGCGGCAGTTGCCGTAATAAGTTTAAAAATAGACCCCGGCGGCAATGCGCCTTGTATAGCCCTGTTCAAAAAGGGTTTGGAAGGGTGTTTGATAAGCTTGCTAAAATCTTCATTTACGTTATTAGGGTTAAAGCGCGGGTAGCTGGCCATGGCAAGCATTTCGCCTGTCCATGGATCCATAACGATAATTGTCCCCTGGTTTTTACCCAGCGATTTTTCTGCATAAGCCTGAATTTGAGCGTCAATGGTCAAATAGAGGTCGTTTCCGGAAACCGGGGGTCTTTCCAGTATTACTTTTTCAACCTGGGTATTTTTGCAGGTGATTTCCTCAAACCGTTTGCCGCGCTCGCCACGTAATTCATCTTCATATTGCACCTCAACCCCAGACCTCCCTATGAAGTCATTTTCAGCATATCCATCGTAAAGTAATGGTGTAGTGTCCGTGCCTTTAATAGTGGAACTTAAAATAAAATTATTCCACTTGTCACTATATATCTTCCATTCTTTCTCATTCAGCTTGCTCATATACCCCAGGATGTGAGACGCCAGTCCCTGCTCGGGGTAAATCCTTTTTGGTCTGGGAGTAATGCGTATGCCGGGATAATTGTTCTGATTAATTTCTATTTGAATAACCTTTTCCCACGCAACATCAGAAGCTATGGGATAATAGTCCGCTTCCTCCTTGATACGGGTTATCCGTCCCGATTTTTGCTCCACGTTTTGCTTGAGCCTTTCCACTTTTTCAACGACTTGTTTTGCATGGCTCAGCAGCTTGTTCTGTGGAATTCCTAACAATTGGGACAATTTTTTTACCCATGCGTCCTGATTTTCGTGGCATTCACCACACGTTTTTTTTGCATTTTTGTGCGCCTTCATTCCGGCAATGCGTGACACCGCATTGTTATCACGAACGTAACAATACAGGAGATTTTTGTATTGGACGGTAATGTCAAAGGTGTGTTGATCCACTGCCAGAATCCTTCCGTTTCTGTCGAAGATAGTCCCTCGTGTGGCCTCAAGCGGATACGTAGCAATACGGCGATTTTTGGAAATGCCTTTATATTTATTGCTTTCAACGATTTGGAGCTGAAAGAGGCGAACGACGATACCGATAAAAAATACAATGAAAATAATGAGTGTGATTTTAAAACGGTAAGGATACATTTATCGCGGTAAAACCTCCTGTACCGGCTGTAATTTACTGAATATCCAGAACAGCACGGGAACAATCATTGCCGTATATAACGAGCAGGTAAAAATTGTCCAGATGGTTGCAGAAAGACCGAGCGAATGAAAAGAAAGTGTAGCATGCATCGCATACAATATGTTGTAAATACATGAAAAGATGAATGTGACCAGCACTTGAGTAACTAAATGCCCCCGAAACAATACCCCTCTGATTGACCAGACGAAAAAACCCATAGCGACAAAGAAAACGGAGTTTATCCCAAAACTTCCTTCCGAAAACAAATCTTTTGACATACCTACAAACCAGTTCGTGATGGTGTTCCGTTTGATATCTGCCAGAAAGGAATAAAATATCACCAACGGAAAATACAAATCAGGCGCCGCCGAGCCGATATTAATCCAGTTCATCAGGGTCGACTGGAAGAGTGAGATGCCTAAAAGGATACAAAAAAACGTGAACCAGCGCATAATTTAATGTTCAGGAATTTCAAAATAAACGTAGGATGGGTCAAGCGAAGCGGACCCGTCAACGGTTCATGGTTGTTTTTTTGATGGGTGCTCTAACGATTCACCCATCCTACATGATTACCATATCATGACATTATTTAAAAGTTGTTGGGTTTTTGTCTTTTAAAACCTCTGCGGGTTCGGGTTTGCAACCCGAACCCAACGTTTTATATTGTTGATTTCGCAATCGTTCGAACAGAGCGTTATTATCGTTCGACTGAGCGCTCACGACGAAGTCCAAATAAACTCATGGGTTCAGGTTACAAACCTGAACCCGCCGGCGGGGTGTGTAAGTTTTTCGCACACCCCCCAGCCCCTCTTTCTAAAGGGAAGCTTAAAAGTCGCTGCCGAAGGCCTAATTTATTATCTGTACTACTTTGTTAAAACCAGCACATGCTCGATCTTTGAAATGTTTACCTTTGGTAATACCTTGACCGATTGAAAGAGGTCGCCTCCCTTTACTTCAGTTTCCACAACAGTAGCGATAGGCAAAGAAGGGGGATAAAATCCACCTATATCAGAAGAAATAATATCGTCACCTTTTTTCAGTTTTGCCCATCGTGGCACATATTTTAATTGGCAAAATCCCGTGGCATTCCCTTCCACGATTACCTGCTCACGCGTTTGAAGAACTCTGCCGGGTATGCGGGATGCCGGGTCAGTAATTAACTGGACAACACAACTTCCCCCGCTGACCAAAACAACTTTCCCAATAAGCGCATTATTCGACACCACGATGTCGTTCGGTTTTACGCCATGGTTAGAACCGGCATTGACCGTGATGCTTTTCCTGAATGCCAATGAATCGTATCCGATAATGTCCGCCGGTAACGGCTTTGTTTTACTCTTGTTTTCAGCCTGGAATTTCGAAATGGTGTACAGTTTACTCTGCAGTTTGTATATCGCATCCTGCTGCTCCAGTATCTTGTTTTTGAAATGGGAGACTTGTTCTTCCAGTTGTTTTTTTACGTGAGCATTACGCCAGCCGGAAAACACCTTATCCAAAAAATTATTGGCCGAATTACTGCAGAAACAGGTTGCCCATTGTAACGGTCTCACAGGGACAACGCAGGTCATTTTAATACGGTTGGAAAGCTCAGGCGGCAAAAACAAAAAACTAAGGGATATTGCTAAAAGGATGACTATCGTTGCAATGGGGTTTTTTATGAGATCGCTAAAACTAGGAGTGGATGTCCTCATCCTGTAAAACAGTTTTGTATAAATCAAGATTTTCGAGGAGATAGCCCGTTCCTCGCGCAACGGCTGTTAAAGGGTCATTGCCTACCTGTACCGGCAACCCCGTTTCCTGCGCCAAGAGCTTGTCCAACCCTCTGATCAAAGCGCCTCCGCCTACCAACACCAACCCGTTTGTAATCAAGTCTGATGCCAATTCGGGCGCCGTCTTTTCGAGAGTAGATTTCACAGCGCCTACAATTTTATCGAACGGTTCTTTCAGCGCTTCCCGAACTTCTTCTGAGGTAATGGTGGTCGCCCTTGGCAAGCCTGCAATAGCATCGCGCCCTCTGATCTCAAGCGTCAATTCCTCCTCTAAAGGATATGCAGAACCAATCTCAATCTTGATTTGTTCCGCCGTTCGATGCCCGATGTCCAGGTTATAGGTCTTCCGTATGTATTGGACTATGGTTTCGTCGAATTCATCTCCCGCAATCCTGATGCTTTCGTGGGTAAATATATCACCGAGCGAAATAACCGCCACTTCTGTAGTCCCGCCTCCGATATCAACGATCATACTGGCTACCGGCTCACCTACGGGAAGACCCACACCAATCGCTGCCGCTTTTGGTTCAGAAATAAGGTACACCTCTCTGGCGCCTGCGCGTTCTGCGGAATTGACTACCGCCCGCCTTTCCACGGCAGTAATACCCGACGGGATAGCAATCAATACCCTCGGACGAACTCCCCACTTACGTTTATGGACCTTCGTGATGAAATACTTGAGCATGGCTTCCGTGATATCAAAATCTGCTATGACACCGTTTTTGAGCGGACGTATAACGGAAATGCTGCTCGGAGCCTTCTCCAGCATGGACTTGGCAACATTTCCAACGGCATTCCCATTTAAAAGGACTTTATTTGTTCCAGGCCTTACGGCAACAACCGAAGGTTCTGACAGCACAATTCCATGCCCAGGTATGCAAACAAGCGTGTTTGCAGTGCCGAGGTCAATCCCCATGTCAGTCGAAACGAAACCCAGTACAAAATCTAATGGATGCATTATCTTTCTTACTCCGAAAATAGCCTTAATCCTCCATCAAGAAAGGGTGATTAAGTGGATTTTATGTCCTGTTTTTTTCTATGGAGAAGTTTCCCGTACGCTGTCTAATTTTTCACAAGTAGTGTTGTTTTTTATAGTTAGTGTATAGTGAAACAAATTATATGTTTAATACTTATAAAATGTCAAGAGGAAAGTCCATTCCTGGAGAAACGAACCTCAGACCGATACTTGTCCTCGTGTAAACGGGGAAGTGACGTGTGACGGGTGACGAGTGACGGGTAAAACGTCACCCGACACCGTTCGGCTGAGCTCACGACGAAGTCTTCACTGCTTTGGTTGCGGCTATGCGACATTATGAATTGATATTTTTATCTGTGTAATCTGTGAAATCTGTGGTTTCTGTTGTTATATTTAAAAACAGCGATAAAAAACATGATCCCTACTGCCGTTACACAAAGGATTGAAAACCAGTCGCTGTAAATAGTATAGAAAGGATTGTATTTTTCGATTAATTTTATGCGATCGACAAGTGTGCCGCTAATCTCCCGATATTTCCCTTTGGAGTCTGACAACTTCGCATAGATAGCGCCATCAGGGCCGACAAATGACGATATGCCCGTATTGGCTGCCCGCGCCATACAGAAGCGGTTTTCAACCGCCCGAAACACCATAATGGCAAGATGCTGATCAAGCTCTGCGCTATTTCGAAACCAGCCGTCGTTTGTTATATTGAGCATGAAATCTGCCCCGTCTTTCTTGAATTTTCTAATCAAAGACGGGACGGTATCCTCGTAACAAATAGACGAACCAAAAACCAGACTTCCATGTTGTGAGGTTTTCAACAGAAACAACGTCCTACGCTGACCGTGGGTCAACCCGATTTCATAAGGCACCAACTTAGCCAGAAACGGGAAATACTTTTTGAGAGGAGTAAATTCCCCAAATGGTACGAGGTGAATTTTGTCATAGCGGTCTACTAATTTCCCCTCCGGGTTATAGTAATAAGCGCTATTGAAATAAAACTGTTCCTCTCCAACCAACGTCAACGCAATACCGCCAAGAAGTAAGTTTGTATTTAAGTCCTGTGACAATTGGATGGGTGTGAGTTGCGATAGGACGTCAATCTTTCTGCCGGTAAGTTCCGGATCGATATTGAGCAATCCGGGTATCATGGTCTCCGGCCACACAAGCAGGTCGACCGGTTTCCCTTTGATGCCCATTGACAGATCGGTATATTTTTTGAGGATACTGATTTCGTCCTCTTCGTCTGATTCAAATTTTACCTCCTGGGGTATATTCCCCTGCACCATGCAGAGTATCGGCCCTTCCTGCGGTTCATAATGGCTGAGCCAGTAAAAGCCATAAGACAGGATGGCTGCCAAAAGTACAAAAGGTAAAATACAAGTCAGACCGAAGAACGCAAATTTTCGGCCAGTGAAACGATGCAAGGATGAGGAATCGCTTGCGCTGCTATGCCCTGCAAAATAGAGTATCAGATCCGCAATTCCTGCATTTACCATAACGATGATAAAAGAAATGCCGTAGACACCGGTAATATCAGAGATTTGTATTATCGGTAAATACTGATACTGGGTATGCCCGATAAAAAACCAGGGAAAGCCTGAAAGGAAAAAGGACCGGATATACTCCAGCGCAACCCATGTAAAAGGCGCAACGACAACGAGCGGCAATTTTAGCTTAAAAATAATAAATCGGGAACAAAAAGCAAAACCAAGAAAATAGGCGGCGCAATACAAACTCAGCAATATCCAGGCAATATAAGTAACATGACGCATCCACGAAAGCTGAATAAATATAAATACTGCCCCGATAAACAGGGCGTTAAGGTATGCATATCTCTCCTCTGTTACGACAAGTATGAACCATGGAACAAGTGCTATCCACGCCAGAAAGCCCAGGTCTGCCGGAGGAAAGGAGAGACATAGAAGAAGAATTGTCAGGAAAGAAAGACCTGAAAGTTTTATCAAATTTGTATTGTTCAAGGTTTTAAGAAATTATCAAGAATGAGTTTTTTGGGAATTAAAGTGCATAACATAAAACGCTGGAATTTGCCCTCATAAGTATATTATCATCTTGTAGTCAAAAAATAAAACTGAGAATTTAATGAACTTTTTAAAAAGTGGTTATGCTTACCCCTGAAGTTTTCGGTAACTAACCCGAACTAAATAAATAAAAGAGCAGCATAGCATCATACGAAACGTTGAGTTGTTGAAACAATAATGAACAGTTCACAGGCATTGATAATCTCTTCCGACTCGTTCGGGGTAGGAGTACATTGTTCAATTCGAGGCGGCCTGCATAATGCCTTTCACGAGGCAGAATCTCTGGGCATAGACACGTTTCAGGTCTTTACCAAAAATCAAAGGCAATGGAAAGAGAAAATTATTGACACAGAGGAAAAGTCAAGGTTTCTGGATAGTTATAAAACTTCCCGTGTCAAAATGATTTTTTCCCATGCCTCGTATCTTATTAACCTGGCAAGCAATGATGACGCCCTGTGGGAGCGTTCGGCAAGCGCTTTAATTCATGAGACGCAGCGGTGTCACGACCTTGGGCTAGAGTTTACTGTCGTGCATCCCGGCGCCGCAAAAGAACTCGGTGAGCAGGAGGGCATTAAAATGGTCGTCAAGGCGCTAAAAATTGTACTTCACAAAACGAAAAAATTTCCCGTTAAAATCCTGCTGGAAAATACCGCAGGACAAGGATCGAGCATCGGCTATCGTTTTGAGCACCTGAAGCAAATTATGGACGGAGTTGATTCCTCAAGAATTGGCATGTGTTTCGACACCTGCCACGCCTTTGCCGCCGGATACGATATAAGGACAAAAGGCGGATTTGAAGCAACTATGGAAGAACTGGACAACATTGTGGGTCTCAAGAACCTCCATGTCATTCACATGAACGATTCAAAGGGAGAATCAGGCAGCCATCTCGACCGGCACGAACACATCGGGAAAGGCAAGCTGGGCTTGGAACCTTTCAGACAGATCATGAACAGATTCGCCCACATACCAAAGGTAATCGAGACGCCCAAGAAGGAAAACATGGATGCGGTTAATCTGGAAGTGATCAGGGGATTAATACACTAAACAGCCGACTGTAGCATTCATCATGCGCGGCGTGTAGTCGTCGTTTTTTATAGTTCCTCATTTCTGAGTCGGGATTTCCAGCTTTGGGGTTCTCGACCCAGATGCATAACTGCTACAATGAGTAACACTGCTTCTCTAATTTGATAAATTACTCCATAGGGAAATCTATTGGTTCTACAACGACGGGTACGTTTTGAAAGCTTAGCCCATGCTTCGGGATACTGAATAATTCGTTCAATTGTTTTCTTTACTTCCGCAGCAAATTCATAACCAAGACCTTCGCTTTGCATATTGTAAAAAGAAATAGCCTCCAGGAATTCAGCTTCTGCAGGAATAAGAAATTTAATTTCCATCATTCTTTGTGTTTTTCAATTTTCCCAAATACTTCCTTTGCCGAAGTTGCACTTATTTCGCCTCTTTCAAATGCTTCGATACGACTTTCAACTTCTTGTGCCCACAAGTCATCAATGGTTTCCCTGGAAGGGAACTCAAAACTGGTCAAAAGATTCTCTATCAGTTCTGCACGTTCCGTGGGCGGCAATTTCAAGGCTTCCTCAAAAATCTGTTTTCTAAGTTTAGACATGTAACACCTCCATTTTGATTAATAATTTGTAGTTTTTTCACTTATATCAAGACTAAAGACCGACACCAAATAAACTTTATACAATTAATAAAATTTAACGCCATAAACAGCTAATTTTGGTCTTATTACCTCTGAGAGCATAGTGACATCAACCGGAAACAACTCGACTAATTTAAAACCAGCGTTGTGATAAAAATTTATTTTTTCTTCTCTTATTTTGTTATAGCTTGCATTTCCAATCATACCCCAGTACTCAATAAATATTTCATATCGGGCCAAATAAAAATCGCGCTTAATGAAAGCCATTTCCTTTTGGATACGATACTCATAAGCGTGCAATATATTATTTCTAAACAACCAATTGTCTATTATTAATTCTCCGTGTGATCTTACAAAGTGACCGTCTTCAGCCAAATATTTACCAATTTCAGGCGATCTATCTATCTGAGGAAGTGACGTTATCTTGGTTGTCGATTCAAATTCTTGAATTAATCTTTGCCCGTGTTCATAAGAAAGCCTATATGGAGGATAGCTTCCATCGAACGCAACAATTGATCTTACAGTTGTTTCATCAAGCCCTTTCTCTAAATTTAATGCCCTCGAACAACACACAACGGAAGGGAATTTTCCTCCGGATTCGGGAAAAGCGTAAGGATTATATTGCCCTCTAGATTTCGCTTTCCAAATTCCATACAATTTTCTCTCTTCTATTAACCAAACAAATAAATAATCACCTTCTTGGATTTTGCTAACTACCTCTTTAAAAACAGCCGCAGGTGCGCCTAATAAATTTTCGTGAAATACACGGCCACCAGTAACTCTGTCACATTTAAAGATATAATGGGAAGTAAATTTGTAATCATGTTTCATTAAAGAAGGTACATCAGTGGGAATATCTATCGCCTGAGTAACGCCGTTTTACTTTTCAAATACTTTCCATAATAATAGCAATTTATCTTGAGATATTTTAGATTGAGGGAAATTACCAGAAAAAGTTACAATTGATGAAAATTCATCTATAGATATTGGTTTTGAGAATTCATCAGAATCTGAAACCCTTACCTGGAATGGAACCCCTTTTGTTCTACTATTTTTCCACGCGTTTTTTTCAAGGTCTTTTGTGCATTGCGTTAAAGCCCTAAATGGGCCTTTCAAAGTACCCAAGTCATAATTATAAAGAAAAAGGTAATCCCCAACTTTTATTCGTGATAATGTTTGTTCATAGACGTTAGAATTATTTGTCCCGAATAGAAGACGTTCAAGGCACTCTGGCTCTGTTTGACTATCACACAAGAAAATATAACCTTCCATCATTATCTAATCCGAATAAGCCATAAAAATTGAAAATTTATACGTAATTAAAACATGTGCAAAAAGCAACTGAAACATGGACAATTTTTGCACATCTCAATAATTTTTGAATTTTACAGAACTTCTTAAAAATCAGTTTATCTATTAAAATACTTAAAGCAAGCGAAAAATGTGTGAATAAAAGCCCTGTTCCTTACATGTTGCAAGTGTGACTACTGCACCACGAATTATGGAGGCGCAGAATACAACAATCTTCCGTGTCTTCTAAGTTCAGTGATTCCGTGGATTTTGTAATCGAGTAATCAAAGGCAATATACATATATTCTTCCTTGTTTTGGCTTTCATTTTTTTATTGACAATTCAAACTACTGTTTTATACAATCGTTTCAAATGGATATTTCAAAATCTACTACGTCTGACTTAAAGACGCGGCAGCGGGTGCTGGAAACGGCGGTCGAGGTATTCGCGGAGCATGGCTTTCGGAAAGCCACCGTACGGGATATCTGCAAACGGGCGAATGCAAATATCGCCGCGATCAATTACCACTTCCGCGACAAAGAGGGGCTTTACACAGCAGTACTGCAATATGCGCATCAGTGCGCCTGTGAAAAGTATCCCCCACAGCTTGGGCTTCATGGTGATGCAACCCTTGAACAGCGGTTACTGGCATTTGTTCGTTCGCTTCTTTTGCGTATTTTTGACGAAGGGCGTCATGCCTGGCACGGCAAACTGATGTCGCGGGAGATGTTTGAACCGACCCGCGCCCTTGATGCGCTTGTAGAAAATAATATACGACCACTTGCGCAACAACTAGAGTCAATTGTTAGCGGATTACTCGGCGCCCGGACAAACAGCGAACCGGTTCGTCTCTGCACCATGAGCATTGTATCCCAATGCGTTTTTTATCATCATGCAAGACCGGTGGTCAACCGTTTGTATCCTAACCAGAAATACACCCTTAAGGACGTCGACCGTCTGGCCGGGCATATTACCGGCTTTTCACTTGGCGCAATCAAAGAATTCAAAAGACACACGATGTTAAAAAAATGAATTTCATTGCCTTAAAAATGCTTATCGGGGATCGAGCCAAATATCTGGGCATTGTCATGGGACTGACGTTTGCTTCACTGCTCATTACCCAGCAATCCGCCATCTTCTTGGGGCTGATGACACGCACGTTTGGATTCCTTACCGATACAACACTACCCGATATCTGGGTAATGGATCCAAAGGTGCAGTATATTGACGATCTCAAACCACTGAAAGAGACGGAAGTGCTCAGAGTCCGGGGCGTGGAAGGCGTCGCGTGGGCAGTCCCCATGTACAAAGGACTGTTGAAGGCCAGGCTTCCCAACGGGACTTTCCAGACGTGTAACGTTGTTGGTCTTGACGACGAGACCCTGATCGGAGGTCCTCCTCAGATGTTGCAAGGGAAATTGTCCGACCTGCGCCGCAGCGATGCCATTATCGTTGACAGCTTCAGTGTCAGGGACAAACTCGCCAGGGTCATGCCTGACGGAAGACGTGAACCCTTAAAAATCGGAGATACGATGGAACTGAACGATCATCGCGCCGTAGTTGTGGGAATTTGCAAGGTAACGAGGACGTTCCAGTCGCAACCGGTCATTTACACCACATACTCTCGTGCAACCGTCTTTGCGCCGCGCGAACGCAAGCTGATGACCTTTGTGCTGGTTAATGCCAAACCAGGGCAGGATTCGCATGTTTTATGTCAACGTATTCAGCAGGGAACCGGTCTTGCCGCTTACACAAGAGACGAATTTAAAAAACTCACCGTCCGCTATTTTATGAAATATACCGGTATCCCTATCAACTTCGGCGTTACGGTAGTGCTTGGCTTTATTGTCGGCATTGCTATTGCCGGGCAGACATTTCACAACTTCACGCTGGATAACCTGCGCTATTTTGGAACGCTCAAGGCAATGGGCGCTACAGACTGGACGCTCTTACGAATGATTTTGCTTCAGGCAGCAATGGTTGGCAGCATCGGGTATGGAATTGGAGTTGGCGCAGCCTCCGTTTTCGGCACTCTGTCGGGAAATACCGAACTTTCCTTCCGGTTCCCCTGGCAGCTCCTTGCCGTCAGCGCAACAGCAGTCACGCTGATTTGCGCTGCCTCGGCCGCCCTCAGCATGTGGAAGGTAATTCGTCTGGAACCGGCGATTGTTTTTAAGAGCTAACATGAATAACATTGCAGTACGGTGCAAGGGTGTGGTAAAAACATACGGCAGCGGCGACACGCAGGTGCGCGCCCTGAGAGGTATTGACCTGGAAGTAAAAACCGGCGAGTTGATGATGCTGGTGGGGCCGTCCGGCAGCGGCAAAACCACGTTAATATCTATCATTGCCGGTGTGCTGGAAAGAGACGAAGGCGAATGCCTTGTATTTGGACATGATTTTAAAAACATGAACCACCGCGAACAGGCGCTGTTTCGCGGACAAAACATCGGATTTGTTTTTCAGATGTTCAATTTAATACCAACGCTTTCGGCGGCGGAAAATATTGCCGCGCCATTACTGATCAACGGGTTAAAACGGCGCGACGCCCTGGAGCGGGCGCGTGAAGTGCTTAGCCGGGTTGGTATGGGCGATCGCACCCGTTCGCTCCCCAGTGAATTATCGGGAGGACAACAGCAACGCGTCGCCATTGCCAGGGCGATAGTGCACAACCCGAAATTTATCGTCTGCGATGAACCCACCAGCGCGCTCGACCACGAAACAGGCCATAAGGTGATGGAGCTGTTACACGATGTGGTGGTGGGTGTTGACCGGGCGCTGGTCGTTGTTACCCATGACTCACGCATATTCGAATTTGCGCATCGTATTGCCAGGATGGATGACGGCCACATCATCAGTATATCGGACTCGCAGAATTTTAGGCTAAATGAAAATTTCAATTAAAGAGGTTTCCCATGATTAGAAAATACCTGCTTCCCCTTCTTGCCGTTTTTGGGCTTGGATTTGCGGTGCTGACGGTTGTCAGCGGCAGCAAAACCATCCCTCCGGCCATGCCGTTTGTTGACCCAACTTCACCGCCTTTCGTATCGTCAGTGGCAGGCACGGGCATTGTGGAGGCAAATACCGAAAATATTGCCATTGGAACGCTCGTCCCCGGCGTTATTTCGGAGATTTACGTTTCTGTCGGCGACAAGGTAAAGTCCGGTGATATGCTGTTTAGACTTGACGACCGCGACCTGAAGGCACAACTGGCAGTAAGGCAGGCTGCGCTGCGTGTGACAAATACAAATGTAAAAGTTGCAAAGGCGTCTCTGTCTGACTTGGAAAATCAACTGGCGCTTGCTGAGCGCATTACAGACAGGCGCGCGATCAGCGTCGAGGAACTTGACCGCCGTCGCTTCGCCGTGCAAATTGCCAGGGCAAAACTGGCGCAGGCGAAGGCAGACATTGTTTCTGCAAAGGCGCAAGTAAATGAGACCGCAATCAATCTGGACCGTATTCTTGTTCGTGCGCCCGTGGATGGTGAAGTATTGCAATTGAAAATACATCCGGGCGAATATGCGCCTGCCGGTATCACACAAACGCCGCTCGTGCTCCTTGGCAATGTCGAACCCTTGAACGTCCGCGTTGATGTGGACGAAAACGACGCCTGGCGGGTGCGTCCGGGCGCGCCGGCAGTTGCCTTTTTGCGCGGCAACCGGGAAATCAGCACGGATTTGGAATTTGTGCGTTTTGAGCCGTACGTTATACCTAAAAAATCACTCACGGGCGACAGCATCGAACGTGTGGATACTCGCGTACTACAGGTCATTTACAGCATCAAACAAGCCGGTCTTCCGGTATTCGCAGGGCAACAGATGGACGTCTATATTGAGGCAATAGACAACACTCAAAATAACGGATAATATGAAAGGTAAATATACCATTTCGTCATCACGATGGAAAATCGCGCTTACCGTGCTTTTCCTGCCGTGTTTGTTGTTATTTCTGAATGGCTGCGCAGTCGGCCCGGACTATTGTCCGCCAAAAGTATCCGTACCAACGTCGTGGAGCGAATTGCCGCAGGAAGGAAAAGTCAACCCAGAACCACTTGCGCAATGGTGGAAGACCTTTAACGACCCTGTGCTTGATTCCCTTATTGTGAGGGCAGTCCCGTCTAACCTCGATTTGCGAATTGCCGAAGCGCGCGTGCGTGAGGCGCGATTCCAGAGAGGCGCTGTTGCGTCTGACTTGTGGCCGTCTCTGAACACCTCTGCATCATACTCCAGAAGCCGGCGCAGCGTCGGTATTTCAACAATTCCACCAAGCGCCAGAATAAAACGAAACCTGTACGAGACGGGATTCGACGCCAGTTGGGAGATTGACCTGTTTGGCGGCAAGCGCCGCGCCGTTGAGGCAGCCGGCGCCGAAATTGATGCGGCAGTGGAAAATCAGAGAGATGCGCTCATTACGCTGCTGGCAGAAGTAGCGAGAAATTATATAGAAGTGCGCGGCTACCAGCGGAGGTTACAGATTATTTATAAGAACATAAGCACCCAGCAGGAAGCGGTGGAAATTGTCCAGGCGCG
>VGXX01000015.1 GCA_016873155.1 Planctomycetota bacterium
GAGAGTTTACCACAAAGTCACCAAGTCACTAAGATTTTTTCTTTGTGTCTTCGTGTCCCTATAGTATTACCCCGTAAAAACTTCTTTTTGTAAGTTTTTAGAAATAGTGACGTGTGTCGAATGGCGAGTGACGGGAAAAAAAACGTCACTTGTCACCCGTCACACGCCACTTGCTTACCGATAACACCAGCCACGTTGACATGACAAACGGCGCAGTCAGGGTGATGATACCGAGACGGCTCATTCCGAACATTATAAAAACAGAGCCAACTATCGATGCAATTGCAAGAATTCCATGATGCCATTTTTTGCCTGATAGTGCAATGCCACAGAGGACACCGTTAAAACCGAATAACCCCATATTAATTATACCAATAGAAAATGAGCATGCAAATGCCACAATTACCCCAATCGCTGTCCCCAGAAACGCATACAGTGCACAAATTCTGGAACTCACCAGTATCCCAACAAACAATATGATGCCGGATATAATGTCCTCCAGAAACATCACCTGTCCGACACCACTGCTCAGGGCAGGGATAATCTCCAGCGCGTCTGCATTCGGTAAAGGAGATGTTTGCAGTGGGGCAATGTGGAACGTCAGGAGTGCGGCCATTACGACCCAGGCAGAAACAATAAACGGCGTTGTGAAGGTGGGCAATTTCCATTTACGACGCATTACATTCGTAATGAATACAGAGAGGACGGAGCCAAGAAATGCAGCAATTCCGGAGGGTACGGTGAATCCGAAGAAATAGAAAATCGCCAAACACACCAGCGTGCTGTTATACCCGTAAAGCCCCTGGTTAATATCGTCCCTATTGTATTTCAGGAGCAGTGCGATAAACGTGCCTGTCAAAACACCGATGACAGCCCCCGCACCCATGCGCCAGGAGTTATAAAAAGCCCCTGCCAGAAACAGGATGCCCGTGATGACATTATTGAGCAAAAATACCTGGCTAATCCCCCGGAGGAGTATCCCTGCAAAATTTTTAATAGCCATTGGATTCATCTATTACCGAAAAACTGCAAACCACAGAGGGAAAAACCAGAAGCACGATGCTGGATGTTAGAAGCCGGAAATCAACTTTTAACTTCCAGCTTTCAATTTTTCGCTTCTAACTTCCAAATAAACCAAAAATGTCTCTTTGCGTGCCCTGCGGTTCCAAATGTTTTTCTGGAGGTTTGAGGCGACGCCCCGCTAGCCATAGATTACCTCACCATCTTTAATATAATCCACAACCGGAGATTCTTTTCTTTCCCATTCTTCCGGCGTCATAGCCACAGCTTCTATTGGCTCAAAGACGTCATAAATAGCATCAGAGAGGATGTCTATTCTCTCCCAATAACCTTTTCCTCTGAAATCCGCGGATATAACAACCACATCAATATCGCTTCCTTCCTTGTATGTACCAGTGGCATAAGAGCCGAACAGTATCAGCGTGTCTATCTTTGTGTCTTTCGATTCTAAGGCTTTTCGAAAACGGGACAAAATCTCTAAAACTGCGTTTTTATCTACATTAATACCGTATTCCTTTTACACTGATTCTTTTGTTCCGTTTTTAATATAATCTTTTCGTTTCTTTACTTGAACAGGAACAATCATATTCATCGAAGGTTCATCGCTGATTAACTTCTCGAAGTTCTTCCAACTACCAAATACATGTGAGTAGAATTCACTATGAAGAAGAAGATTGCGATCCACTTCCGTTGGAGTTGGTTTATGTCCTAGTCGATGACAAAGTTTCAGGTATTGGTAAAAGAGTATCCGAGCAATATTATGACGACTAGCATGTCTAGGGTCGAGTGTCTGCTGAGCGAAGATATCAATTACCTTATCATCCAAGTGTACTTCGCATCCCAAGGGAAGGTTAAGCACTTCTTTTAAGTTATGAACACGACTGAAAGCCGTAAATATTTCTTCGCCTATGAAAGGAAGAAGACCTTGATACTCAACAATTTTGTAAGCATTTTTGAAGTTGCCAATGAAATCAATAACAATGCAGTGGGATTTTCCTATATACCTACGAAGGCCTCTTCCTAGTTGTTGGTAGAATATCCTTTGAGACTCAGTAGGTCGAAGGAGAAGCAGGCATTCAATAAAGGGAAGATCGGCGCCTTCATTCATTACATCTACTACACAGAGCAAATTCAAATCGCCAGACTGAAGTCTAGCAATTAATCGATTTCGCTCAGAAGTACTTGTAGTGGACAAATAAACCTCAGATGTGATTCCATTATCCTTAAAGCTTTGCGAGACACGATGAGCGTGTCGATGCGAACAACAGAACGCCAGTGTCGGCTTTCCCTCTGCGTAGTGTTTCCATTTGCTTATAATTGCAATGTCACGTTCGGGAATAATAAGGGCTCTTTCTAAGTCACGAATATCGTATCGGAATCCGTTGTGGTGGATATTTGAATAATCAACGTCATCGAAACAGCCAAAGTAATGGTAAGGAGAAAGTATGCCGGTTTCAATGCCTGTTCGCAACTCAAAATTGACCAAGATATTTTTTCCACAAAGATCGAGTATGTTTTGCCTGTCACTTCTAAATGGTGTTGCTGTTAGGCCAAGCAAGAAGGATGGCCTAACTTGATCAATGATTTTTCGATAGGATTTTGCAGCGGCATGGTGGAACTCATCAATAATAAGATAATCGAAGGAATTTGAGCGAATCCGCGCCATGTTTCTCTGTAATAGCTGAATTGTAGCGATATTTATCGTGTTTAGACTGCCCAGGCTGTATCCGCCTTTATGACGTGTAACTTCCTTCTGTTCGAAGACAGCCTCAAATTCGGATTGGGCGACATCAAGGATCTCTTGGGTGTGAGCAATGTAGAATACGTGCTTAGCCCCAAACTTCTTGGCATCCTCAGCGGCTATTCTAGTTTTACCACTACCGGGTGGAAGAATAATAAGACCTGCAACTTGACCAATGCTATGTGCATCATTCAACGCTTTAAGTGATTCTAATTGTAGTATATTGAATATGCGTTTTTTAGGTGAATAACCGCACTTACACCTTCCCGCAACTATTCTCCTTGCATCACGTGGGCATAAGAATCCATAAGCAACAAAAAGACGTGCTAGGTCAATAGCATCAAAAATCGTGTACTGACAACCAAGACGTTCAGCGGTAGCACAGAACTGTTCCTTAGCAGCATCTAGGATAGTTCCAGTTGCTGCGAAAACAGCAAAGTGTAACCCGACAATTTTTTCCAATCTATAGATTTGGTGGGCAACGTTTTCAGGACGAACTTTTGGAAACGATTTTCCCTTGAGGATAAAAGCCGCCATACCAAATTTTCGTTTGACAGTAACTTTGTGAGTAAGTATATCGACTATCTCAGCTGGCCCATGTGGAGTAATGTTGGCGTCAAATAGAATTGAACGAATAAAAGGTTCGAGTTCCTCGCGTTCATCGAGGTTACGGACTACATCTTGAAGTTCTTTTGATATAGTATCAGGTGGAATATTACGGATATTTTTGAAATTATCGAAATCTTCGATTGCTATCAATAACCCCAACCTTGCACCTCCCAGTATCTATTTAAATATTCTCTAAAGCTAAATTTGTAGGATTTAACTATAATGACTCTCTACTTTGCTTGATAAAACATTTCGCACATTCAGAAAATAACTTTGAAATTTACCGACATTAGTAATATTACCTGCGTTACTTTATGACTATGAATAGCATTCGTTGTAACGAATGCAGAATTGATAGGGCGAAAATTTTTTTGTGCGTACAATGCGGTCATAATAAACCACAATTTTGTATAGGTTTTATCAGTTTGTTAATCACATATCATGAGGATATTTGCTAAATAACGCCTCCTAGAGGCTGCTCAATTCGCGACAATACAGATATACTGTCTTCTGGTGAAGTCTTTAGAAATCCAGAAGAAGATAATGGATATAAGCTGGTCAATTTATAGCCTAAACCTTGTTTATTATCAAGGCTTTTTTAGTGTGTTGTTGATGATTTTTCTGGCGGCTCGTGAATGTTTTTTCGCAGCGCCCAGTTTGATTTCCGTGGGTTTTTTGAATTTCCTCAGTCAAAATCAGCGTAGATTTCTCCAAAGTTGATATTTGCAATGTTAACCTTTTCATACTGCTTTTTTACCGATAATTTCGCATATTGAAGGTCCGGACTTGCACTCCCATTCCGTATCGCTACGGATGCCTCTATGAATCCGGCAAGGCTATCGGCTGCCTTAACGAGTTCTCCATCTTTCGGATTGAACCTGTCGTCGTTATACGCCTCGTTGATCTCTTTGCTACTGGATTTTTCTTTTTTCCCGTTTATGGTCACAACACTGTCAAATTCGTCTTCCGTAAACATCTTGATTTCCGGATGCCATTCCTCCGGAATAAGGCCATAGACTTCTTTCTCCATCTGCTCTTTCTCATATCCTTTTATCAGGTCACTGAGTCCTTCGACCGACCTTTTTACGGGTGATATGATGTCTCGTGTGAGAACTTCCGGCAGGTCATGAAACAGGCCGGTAAAGTAGTTGTTGACGCACCTTTTTTTGCATGCCTTTATTTCCAGTGAAAAGAGATAAGAGAGTATCGCGACGAATAACGAATGTCCCAGAACAGAAGTCTTTGGTATTCTGTGGAGATGAGCCCATCTTGATTGGAATCTGAGTTGGCCGCACAAGTCGATAAAATTTTTATATTTTGAATGCTTTGTCAATTGATCCACACCCTTTAAATCATAGTATCGTTCCTGCTTTTCCTGTAAATCTTTTCTTATAGCATCTATCTCGTAGCCGTCCGGGTTTGCGCGTTCTATAATGTTGAACTCCCACTTTGTGGCATAAAAGTGGGCGGCACTTAAAATCCTTTTGTTTAACGTGTCGTCGCTCCTTAAAAAATAACTGCAAAATCGTTCACAGAAATCCCTGCCTAAAGGCGATAGAATGAATTCCAATTCTTTATAAACCCATTCGTTCAATTGTTTGTATTTGTCTGCATCTTCCTTTATTTTATAAAAAATGGGCGGTTTCAAATCGGTGATAACGATGCGCTGCAGCAGTTCAAAGATGCCGCCTTCTATGATGTCTATCCAGTTAAAACCATGCTTGTCCTCCTCGAATTTGCCCAGGAAATAGGCGATGACCATTTTGTGGGCTTGTTTATCCACTTCTATGAGTTCGATTGGACGTATCTTATCGTTCCACCGCTGCATATAGGCAGCATCGAAGATTTTGAGAAGTAATGCCTTTCGTATCATAGTTTAAAACTCAATTTTTATCCGCAATGGCAGATGATGTATTAGGAATTTGAAAGTTTGTATCACAGCATGTCAGACAACCCCCTGACTCCCCCTTTTCTAAGGGGGACTTGAGGAAATCCCCCTTAATAAACATGTCCTCGTGAAAACGGGGAGGGGGCGGGGGGTTGTTTCTCACCGGCATTTGTCGTATATCCAAGAAGTCGCTGCCTATGGCAGTCTAATTCAATGTATAGGGAATTTCAATGTTGTAGAGGCAATTCATGAATTGCCTCTACATGCACATAAACAAGTCGCCGAAGGCCTAATTTAAAAGTGCTGAATTAAGCCGCTCAATTTATAGCCTAAATCCTGTTTATTATCAAGGTATTTTTAAAGGGGAAGGCGGGGAAATGGAGAAAAGCAACTTGTAGAGGTTGAAGATTTTCAACCCCTACATTGAAATTCCTAAACGTTAGTTTTTTACAACCCCCTGATTCCCCCTTTAATAAGGGGGATTTGGGTTGCGGCTTCGCTATGCTATAAATCATTTTCATTCGTGATTATTTGTGCAAATTCGTGGCTTATTATTTGGAGGCAGTACTTTCCAGAATGGCATCCACCAAGCCGGGGATGGTATATTCCCTGGCTTTAATATCGACACGGAGTCCCATTTCCTCGGCGGTTTGTGTGGTGATTGGGCCAATGCTGGCGAATTGGACGTGGCCATTGAACGCTGAAATGTTTTTCTCACCAACGATTTGTATAAAATTCCTCACCGTGGATGAGCTTGTGAATGTGACAATATGAATTTCACCGTTTTTGATTTTTTCAATGAGATTGATATCCTTCGGTTGCGCCATGACGGTCTTGTAAGCCACCAGGTCGGTAACCTTTCCCCCCAATTTTTGAAGCTCTTCGGGCAGGAAGCTTCGTGCAATATCCGCCCTGGGCAGCAAGAACTTTTCGCCCTTGATAGCCGTCACCTTCTTTAACTCTTCCACGACAGACTCTGCAACAAACTTGGGCGGTCTGCAATCGACCTTTATGTGATACTTTTTTATTCCTTCTTCCGTTGCGGGTCCTATGGCGCAAACCTTGATGCCTTTTAGATCCCGGATGTCCTTTCCCAGTTCGAACAGCCGCTGGAAGAATGCGTCAACCCCGTTAATGCTGGTAAAGACGAGCCAGTTAAAGCCCTGAATATTTTTTATGGCCTCGTCCAGGGGTTGAATGGAATCCGGTTTAGCAATCACGATGGTGGGAAATTCGATGACATGAGCGCCGTATTCGTACAATTTATCGGCAAATTCGCTTGCCTGCTCCCTCGAACGCGTCACGACAATTGTCTTCCCGAACAGTGGTTTTGTCTCGAACCAGTTGAGTTGATCCCGGAGTTTTACGACCTCACCGACTATGGTAATTGCCGGGGGTTTTATATCTTTGGCCTTTTGGACGATCGTACACAGCGTCCCCACCACGGTTTTTTGCTGAGAAGTGGTTCCCCAGCGGATTACAGCAACAGGGGTATCTTTGGAACGTCCGTGTTTCATGAGCTGTTCGGTAATATACGGAAGGTTCTTAATTCCCATATAAAAAGCAAGGGTCCCGATGCCGGTACTGATCTTTGACCAATCGATGGAACTTTCGTCTTTCGTTGGGTCTTCGTGGCCGGTAATCAGCCCAAAGGTAGAGGTACAGTCACGATGGGTGACAGGAATGCCTGCGTAGTTGGGAGTTGCGATAGCTGCGGTAATGCCGGGGACGACTTCAAAAGGTACATGGTTTTCACGGAGCACCAATGCCTCTTCTCCGCCGCGTCCGAAGACGTACGGATCACCGCCCTTTAATCGTGTGACAATTTTGTCCTCCTGCGCCTTTTTCACGAGGAGTTCGTTAATCTCGTCCTGCTCGAGGGTATGCGCCCCTCCCTGTTTACCCACATAGATAAATTCTGCGTCGGGTCTGGCATTTTTGAGGAGGTGGACATTTACCAGATAATCATAAATGATAATATCGGCCTTTTTAATGCATTCTAAGCCTTTTACGGTGATAAGGCCCGGGTCGCCAGGACCCGCGCCTACAAGATATACTATACTGCGTTTCATCAAATAGAACCTCTTGCTAATATTTTTATTTAAATTAAAAATGTCATGATATTGGAAAGTTATCTATTAATCAAATAGTTTTATGGTTTTCGCACGGATTCTTTAAAATAAGCCATTCGCTCTTTATTTGCCAGGATTCTTTGACCTGCCTCAACTGCATTTTCCCGAACATCGCTATTTTCGTTATTTACCAGGGACTGAAGTTCAGACAGAGCCGATGGGCTGCCAATCCTGCCTAATGCCCATGCCGCAGCGCTTACGACAGAAGGTTCTTCATCCTTCAATGCCCATAGTAATGAATTAACAGCCCTTTCGTCTCCAATCCAACCAAGGGTATGCGCCACACGCTCCCTTGTAAATGTATTAATTTCGCGCAGTGAACTTATTAACAACTTTACTGACGGGTTACCGATTTTTATCAGCGCCCATCCCGCCCTGCGCCTCGTTGATTCTTCATTATCCATCAAGGCATTTGTCAAAAGGGGAATGGATTTCTCGCCGATTGCGGCTAACGCCCATGCAGCCTTTGTGCGCGCCCATGCAGCGTCTTCTCCTGCATCGGTAATCAGGATATCGAAAAGGACTCTCATGGCCTTATCGCTACCTATACGTCCTAATGCCTCAATGCAGGCGCTTTTGACATACCAGTTTTTCTCTTTCATAAGCGCATTAATCAGCGCATAAACAGCGCTCTGGTTGCCGGGCATTCCCAATGCCCTTGCAATGTCATATTTTACCCAAGGGTCTTTTTCAGTTCTTAATGCTTCAATCAGGATGGGGACTGATTGTGTTGCCCCCAGTCTTTTTAGAGCAAGCGCTGTTTCCCTCCGCACCTCAACATTTTTATCATTCAGGAGTGAGTGCAGGGATGTCGCCGTGCTTTCATCGCCACAAAATCCGAGCGCCCAGACGGCATTTTGTTTTACCTGCGGATGCTTATTTTTAAGAAGTTTTAAGAGAGGGAACACCGTGTATCTCTGCGGCAGTACCATCATCGCCGAAGCGGCATTCCTTGCCTTATCGGAGTTATCATCTGCTATGGTCTTCACTAAGGTTTTTACTTTTTCTTGAATGAATGCAGTATTGTCGTCTGCATCCATTTGCGGGCGATGAATCCTCCTGTTTTTAAAAGTTTTTTTACCAGCGGTTATTTGGAGCTTGATGTTCAGGACATCCGTGGCGACACATGGATAATCTACCAGGATGACATCCACTCCCATCCTGACCCATTTTTTTAACGCCTTTCTGTCGTCATTATTGATGAGGGATGTGAATACATATTTCTTTTCCTCGTGGATAAGATTCAGTTTTTCTTCTATCAGTTCTTCCGGCGTTACATAGACAAGCTCTTTTCCAAAGAGTTCGGCGTCTTCCGGATTGAAATTTCTCAGTGTTCCCCATAAATACACCCGGGAGGACATTTCGTTTGCCTTTACCAGATCGAGCACCTGTTTTTCCAGGCAGGTCTGTTTGACATTCAAAATCAATTTGAGGTTGTTAATCTTACAGAATTTCAGCACGTCAGAAAGGAGCGGTACCGGCTCGTTCTTAAACTCAGCGCCGCGCCATGAACCGGCGTCGTATTGTTGTATCTCAGCATATAACAACCGATCAACACGTCCTTTCCCATCGGTTGTTCTATCGATCGTTTCATCGCACATCAGTATGAGCTGATTATCCTTTGTTTGCCGGATGTCGATTTCAATTCCATCGACACCCAATTCAACAGCCCTCCGCAATGCCGCAAAGGTATTTTCAGGAACGTCCTCCAATACGCCGTGATGGACAATGATTTCAGGCCGTTTTGTGTCTTCAGCAAAGACGGGGATTGTCGAAAAGAACATCAAAAATAAAATAGTGGAGAGGAAATAGCGCATGGTTTTATTCATTTATTTTTTTTCTTTGCTGATGAGTTGCCAGTGGGGTCTGCCTTCCCAGGTGACTCGTTTCCCTGCCATATCAAAATAAACCTTTTCTGAAAAAGTCCTCGATCCTTCCTTGCGTAGTTCTGCCTTTGGACTGCCGGTTAAGAGGGCTATATTTTGAATCAAATCCCAGGTGAGGAGTGATCCCAGTCCTTCGCTGCCTTCCAGGCCTTTGCTATAAAAATACACATTGCCTGTTGCAATGATTTTATTTATTTTTTTGTTGTTGTTCAGGTAGGTATCAATCTGGTCTGCATTCAACTTTTGCCCGCCTTGCGTAACCTCCGCTTCACCGTAAAAACTGGCTTTTTTCAGCTCATCATTATAGAGCATTTTCTTAGACCAATTGACCTTTATATCAGATTCTCCATCATCTTCTTTGGAAAGGGTTTCATCCCCTTTTTCGTATAAACTCCCATTGCCCTCACAGAGCACACTCTTTCCGTCTTCATAAAACAACACACGCGGGGAGAGAATTTGCCTTTTATTTCCTTCTCTCAGAATGGCAAAAGGCTGCCCTCGCAGGGTGGTGACTTTATTTTTTGCGTCCCACGTGGCATGGTCTCCCACAGCCTCGCTGAACAAGTTACCTCTTTTATCTATGATATGGATTTTTTCCGTGGCATTTAAAGTCTGCAGACTATAATCATGGTCGTTGAATGTAACGTTCAGATTATCGCAGAGCAGGGTGGACTCTTCCCTCTTGACCTCGATGCCCTTCTCAAAGCTGGCCTCCCGCGTCTCTTCCTGGAAATTCATCTTTCCTTCCCATTTCACGCTGATATTGTTTTCGGTTTTTTCTTTAGCAGCCGGGGTCTTCTTTTTATCTGCTTTTCCTTTAATCTTTGCGTTTAAGTTGCCGGAACTCGGAACGTCTATTTTGTTCGCATCCTTATAAAAAATCATTTTCAGGGCATCGATGTTCAGGTCGTCCTTGACGAATTCTGCCTTACGGGTGTCTTCCAGGATGGCGCTTTGAGTATTAACGTCCCAGGTGAGAAAACTCCCTTTGGCGATTTTTGTTCCCTGTGATGCAAGCACATTTCCACTGGCAATGGCCTGTTTCGTTTGTCTCGTTTCCGGATCGAGATAAACAACCAGCTTGTCAGAAAAAACCGTAGAACGGCCCTTCCTGACCTCGACATTGTCGTTAAAGGTCATGATATTCGTATCGGTATTCCTATCAAAGATAAGTTGACCGCTGGACCGGATGAAGGTCTTTTCGAGAGGTATTTCCGTCGTACCGGTTTCTCCAGGATGTATTGTGTCTTCTGAAGAAGTTTGAGCATCGTTTTGTGAAGCACTGTCCTTTGACAGGAAAAAGAGGTCGTTTTTGATGCCGTCCATCTCCATTTCTGCATCTTTCTTAATCCACATCTTTTTATTGATAAGGTCTATCTCGCAACCCTGTCCGACAATTTTTACGCCTTTGCCGTTGATGGTAACGGGGTCGTCCGTATACACATACTTTTTTTCGGGTAAATACCTCAGATAGTCTGTATTAAGCTGGGTTTCGGGATCAAGATGAACAACCACATTATCAGAAAGATACCCTTCGTTTGAGGTATTATCCATCTCCCCGCTGTCAGAGGTAATCAACACAGACTGCGTTCCGCTTTCAGTATTTGCAGAGTCCAGGACCTCAATTTCAGGTTCGATGATTTTGTAAATATTATTACTCAGCAGAAAGGTATTCTTGCCTCGCATAACCAACACCTCTTTCCCTTTCTCATCATAGTTGGGAACAGAGAGGTTCCGGACTGTTTGGGTGATTGAATCTTTATTGCTTATACCGTGCGCCTCCGCCGGTATTTGAGGGCTTTCCTTTGCGGTAGGATTTTCTTTTTGATTTTTTGTGTACTTTCGCGGCTGGGATATTACCAGTGACACAATGATGGCAAGTATGCAGGTAGCCGGAATGCCGATGAGTATGTATCTTCGTTTGGTCATATTGTTATAAAAATAATGATGTGTTTACTATAAATAAACTTATTGTTAGAAAAACTGAGTTATATTTATTACGTATATTACAAAGGATTATTTATAAATATCTCCTCTCGGTCCGATAGCCTCAACAAAGACAATTTTCTTATTTTCATCAACAGAATATACAATTCGCAAGTCGCCTATCTCGTACCTATACTTTCCTCCAAGCTTTCCAGTGAGCTTTTTTATATGAGATCCACGAAATGGATTATTACAAATCTTTTCGATAGCTTTATTTACTTTCACGGCTGTATTGTCACTAAGGCGTTCGTAATATTTGGAAGACTTTTTATTAAGTAAAACGCTATACATTTCGCTTTATTTTATCCCATGAAACAAACTCGTCTAATTTGCCCGCTTTAATGGCTTTTTCCGCGCTTTTTATTTGTCTCATTAGTTCACTACTCGATAAAATCTCAAGCGTTGCCTCTGCCTCTTCTTTGTTTTTAAGATAATCTAAAAAATCAACTGCAACCCTTATTTTATCCCCCGATAGTTCATCTATTGTTTTTTTGGCTCGATTCTTTAATGTAGTTTGCATAAACCTTTCCTCTTCCTTAAAAATCTTCACCTTTTCTGACAAAGGCTTTAATCGTATGCTGAAAACTTTCTGGATTTCTATTACTCATATTTTTAACTTCTTTCCTTTTCCGGGTGCTCTTGATACCGTTCCATAATGAGTTGCCACTTGTCCTGGTATTTAAGTATTTTTTCTGCAACTTCCCGTACTGCCCCGCATCCCCCTCTTGCCTTTGTAACATAGGCTGAGCGCTGTTTAACAAGGGGAGTGGCGTTGGCAACTGCCACAGGAAACCCCACACGATAAAGTATGGGGAGGTCTATGAGGTCGTCGCCGATATAACATATTTCTTCGTCACGGAGTGCGTACTTCTGCAGTATTTCCTTATAGGCATTTAATTTGTTTTTAGCCCCCTGGTATACATCCTCAATACCCAGTTCGCTTGCCCGGTGAATCACCGCCTTGCATGTCCTGCCGCTGATAATGGCAGTCTTGATGCCTGCGCGGTGGAGGTATGCGATGCCCGTGCCGTCCAATACATGAAACGCCTTTATTTCACGCCCGTCGGAATCAATATAAATAGCGCCATCCGTTAAAACACCATCAACATCTATGATGACCAGTTTTATATTTTTCACGAATTTATATAGTTTAGCTACCTTAGACAGGATGAACAAGATTTACATGATAATTTTTTCATCCGGTGAACTGTTACAAAATTTCAGTGCTGTCAGGAGTTTCCTCCTGACAGCAACCGTAATAACATATTTTGACACTTCACTGTGGGTTCAAGTTATTGCGGGTTCAAGTTTGTAACTTGAACCCCATATTTATATTGTTGATTTTGCCATCGTACTCACAGGGCGTTATTACCAAATAAATCCATGGGTTCAGGTTGTAAACCTGAACCCGCCGGGGAAAATTTGTGTATCTGCGTTCATCGGCGTCCAACAGGAAAATTTTAGAATCCAACCTCCAGCAAATCCTGCACGTCTATAATGCCAATGGGCGTATTGGAATCGTCAACCACAGGGATTTGATCGATTTTGTGGTCTTTCAATATCTTGTAAGCCTCGGCTACCAGACAACGGGAGTTAATGACCTTTGGCGACCGTGTCATGACCTCTTTCACGCTGCCATGCAAAAATGATATGCCGTTTTCCAAATGTCTTCTCAGATCGCCGTCAGTAAAGAATCCCACCAGTTTATTCTGTTTATCAACGATACTCACAGCGCCGGGCTTGCCCGCTGTTTCCGTCATAATACTTATAACGTCCAGCAGCGGCGTATCCTCAGTGGTTACGGGGTTTGCTTCATTCTTGCGCATGACCATTTCCACCGTGAGTAATTTCCTGCCAAGTTCTCCGCCAGGATGGTAGAACGCATAGTCCTCCTTACTGAGATTCCGCTTCTTGAAGAGCGTAAGGGCTAAGGCATCGCCCAGAGCGAGCATGGCCGTTGAGCTTGCCGATGGGGCAAGACCTAACGGACACGGCTCTTCAATTTTTCCGATGTCAAGCACAACGTCACTGTGCTGCGCCAGAGAAGACTTACTATTCCCCGTAATCGCAATTACCTTCGCCCCCATCTGTTTTACAAAAGGCAAGAGTGTAACAACCTCTGTTTCACCGCTGTTGGAAAGCGCCAGGACGACGTCCTCAGCAACGACCCTTCCCAGGTCGCCGTGTCTTGCTTCCGATGAGTGAATCCAATAGGAAGGCGTTCCCGTGCTTGCCAGTGTTGCAGAAATTTTCTGTCCGATGATTCCCGCCTTTCCAATGCCTGTAACTACTACCCGGCCTTTACAATTAAAGATTAAATCAACGGCCTTCTGAAAATTATGATCCAGACGGTCGACCAGATTTTTAATTGCCTCCGATTCGAGTAATAGTACGTCTTTTGCAAAGGCAATATCGGCCAAAAATTTTTCCTGTGTCGGTTTTTTTTGCATGCAATTAATTACGTATCTCTGAGATGGAATTGTTAAATTTTCATGCGTTGTTTGATTGATTATAGTGGGCATCTCTTTTATATTCAAGAGAAAAGAAGGGTATCGTCAGCGGTAAAGATTTAATTAAGTGTTCTGGACTTGACAACTTATTTCCGTTGTGTTAAGATGCCCGCAATTAATATAAAAAGGGAGAACTTACGTATTTGTGAACTTAAATAATCTAATCATCTCAATCCCCGCAATACTTTACGCACTGACCATTCATGAATATTTCCATGGTTGGACGGCCAATAAATTTGGCGACCCCACTGCACGGCTGCAAGGCCGTTTGACGTTAAATCCGCTTGCCCATATTGATATTATGGGGGCATTATGTTTTGTCTTTGCCCATTTTGGATGGGGAAAACCTGTTCCCGTAAATCCTTATAATTTTAGAAATCCCCGCCGGGATAACGTGATCGTCTCTTTTGCCGGGCCTGCTTCAAACTTTGTTTCCGCATTTTTGTTTGGCGTACTCTTCCAGCTCTTGCGCAGCACTCCATTTATACCGATAAACATATCTGCCTTTTTGTTTAATTTATTGCTTACGGGGATCATGATGAATCTGTCGCTGGCATTTTTTAATATGATTCCTTTATTCCCTCTGGATGGCTCTCATATCCTGGAGGGGCTGTTGCCTTATCGGATGGCGTTAAAATATAAGCAACTCGAACGTTACAGCCCGTTTATCTTGTTGGGATTAATTATTCTGGGAAATTATGCCGGGTTTTCTATTCTCAGCATAATACTCGGCCCACCCATTCATTACTTTCTCAAGTTATTTACGGGTTTGCGGCTGTAGTTTTGGGATGTAATTTAATACAGGCTAAAAAAATTTATTTTGGGGGAAAAGGAATGACAGGCGAATATAAAGTAGACCTGGACATTTATAACGGACCCATTGACTTACTCCTTTATCTGATCCGAAAAGAAGAAGTAAATATATATGATATCCCTATCGCGCGGATTACGGATCAATACTTACAGTATGTGGAGGCGTTGCAAACCCTGGATATGAATATTGTGGGGGATTTCCTGGTGATGGCGGCCACGCTCATGTACATCAAATCGTATATGCTTCTTCCCCGCACAGAGGCGCAGGGTATTGAAGAAGAGGAGGAAGACCCGCGGTTATCCCTGGTGAAACAGTTGCTGGAATACAAACGGTACAAGGAAAGCACCCTGGTACTGGCGGTCAGAGCTGCCGAGTGGGAAAAAAGGTGTTTTCGCTTGCACAAGGAGATTTCCCTTGATACAGAAGAGAAAGAACAGGAACTTCCCCTGGAAGGCGTGAATATATGGGACCTTTTACAGAGGTTTTCGCACCTCATGAAACAAACGCTGATGAGCGTGCCCACAAAAGTAACGTATGACGATACGCCAATACAGGAATATATGAACGGAGTTTTACAAAAGGTGCATCTCCATACTTCAATATCCTTTACGGATCTTTTTAAGGGAATATGCGAAAGGAACCGGATTATTGGATTCTTTTTAGCCTTGTTGGAACTGGTTCGTTTGAATAGGATAAAGATTGAGCAACCGATTAACTACGCGGATATTCAGATATCCCTCAATAATGTGGCATCGTTGGACAGGGTTTGAAATTGCCGGAAAGTAATTTTGATTTGAAATTGTAACGATAGTTTGTTAACATTTTCCACTTCTGGATTATTCTGTAGAGCGCTCAACTAGGATATAGGAATTTCAAACTTGAGATTTGAGGCTTTCTGCATTATCGTATTGTCCCCTATCTGGAGGAAATTATTATGATTTCCAAAGAATTATTAGACATTCTTGCCTGCCCGCTCTGTAAGACGGATGTCAGACTGGAAAATGATCGGATTGTCTGCACACAATGCGGCCGGAGATATCCGATAAAAGATGAGATACCCGTCATGCTTATCGATGAGGCGGAATTACCCGTTGAACATAAAAAGGAAAATTAATGGATAGAAAAGCGCTTATTGCAATTATCATTTGCGGGGTAGTCATGTTGTTGTATTATCCCTTTATATTACCAATGTTTTCTCCAAAAAAGACGAAATCCGCCGAAGAAATAAAAGAGGAGGTTGTTTCGGAGAAACATGCAGACATGAAGGCTGAAGCAGAACAACAGCCATTGTTAAAACCGTCAACTCAAACCATACCGCCTCAGACAGAGCTTCCAATACAGGAAGTCACTATCGAAAATGAACTCTTGAAAATGGTATGGTCGAATGAGGGAGCGGCGCTCAAGTCCATTAAGCTCAAGCATTTTAAAGATGCAGCGGCAAAGGATATTCTGGAATTATTAAAGGATACTTATACGGAATATCATCCGCTCGCCATTGATACCTTTGCTCAAAAAACGAGCTTTCAGAGGCAGCGATATAATATTCTTGAACACAGCGCCAACAAGATTGTATTTACCACGAAATTGGAGGAGGGAATCAATATTATCAAAACGGTCGATTTGCCTTCTCATAAATACAATATAGACATGGATATTGCCTTAGAAAATACTACTGACACGGAGGTTTCACTTTCCTATAACATCATTGCATCTTCCATGATTACTCACGAAGGGGAACCTTCCACTGACATGGCAGCCGTAACCGGTATAGATTTGGGAAACAAGAGGACTAAATTGGCTCTCACTGTGCCCAAAGCATTTCCTTTCAAGAATGAATCTGTCGGCATTGCTTGGGCCGGGTCAACGAACAAGTATTTCGCCACGATTTTAAAACCTGCAGCGAGTGATTCGGTGGCATCCATGAATGCACAGGCATTTGATGCTATGGGGGCTCTCTCCAATGAAAAGGCAGATACGGGCGATTTTATGGTTTCTCTCCAAACAAACAAGTTTCGAATACCGCCGCATCAGTCTGTAAAACACAGCTATCTCTATTTTATGGGACCGAAAAAAGAGGATGTTCTGGAACACTACGATACGTTAGGCGCACTTCTCAGTTACGGCTGGCTTACCTCGATAAGCAAGGTGCTTCTGGCTTTTTTAAATGCCGTACACAGGGTGATTCCGAATTATGGCATCTCCATTATTGTACTGACCATCATCATTAAGGCTATCCTATTCCCGCTGACGAGGAAGAGTCAGGTCTCCATGTTCAGAATGCAGCAATTGCAGCCTATGATTAATCAACTCAAGGAAAAATACAAACACGACAAGCAGCGGATGGGAAAAGAGCAGATGTTGTTATTTAAGAAACACGGAGCTAACCCCATGAGCGGTTGTTTACCGATGCTGCTACAGCTTCCGGTATTTTTTGCGCTCTTCCGCACCTTACAGCTTTCCTTTGAAATGAGGCAGGCGCCTTTCATGTTCTGGGTCAACGACCTTTCAAGGCCGGATACCTTATTGCTCCTGCCGTTCACCATTCCTTTCCTCGGGAATGCCCTCAATATATTGCCTTTAATTATGACCGGGGCTTCTTTTGCACAGATGAAGCTAACGCCCAAGGCTCCTGCCGCAGACTCACAGGCACAGGCACAACAAAAGATGATGTCATTCATGCCCATTATGTTTGCCTTTATATTATATCATATGCCTTCAGGACTCACCGTTTATTGGACTACGAGCACGATATTCAGCATTATCGAGAGTCTGATAATCCGAAGGTCCTTAAAAAAAGTAAAAATCAAATAGCGGCAAATTATTTATTTTTCACTTATGTCTCACGAAATTCAGGACACGATTGTTGCAGTTTCCTCTCCGTCTGGCAGGTCGTTTCAATCGATCCTTAAAATCAGCGGTACTGAAGCTATCCAGTGCATGAAAGATTTTTTTATACCCACCGCACATTCTGATTTAGGGGAAATCCACACATACACATCCACAGCGGGGAACATTCACATCAAGGAAGAAGGGGTTCATATCCCTGCAGTTCTGTATATCATGAAACAACCGTATTCTTATACAAAAGAGGACGTGGTGGAAATCCATACCCTGGGCTCTCCGATAATCATGGAAATGCTCTTGTCTTCTCTTTTATCAAAGGGGATTCAGGTAAAGAGAAATATCCGGCTTTCACAACCCGGCGAATTTACAAAACGCGCCTTTTTGCATGGCCGGATAGACCTTGCTCAGGCCGAAGCCGCCATGCGCATCATACGAGCACAAACAGACGCTGAACTGAAGGTAGCGGTTGCACAATTAACTGGAAATGTTTCGCAGCAGATCAAGCGCATCCAGGACGATGCGGTTTCCCTTTGTTCATATATCGAGGCAGCGATTGATTTTTCTGATCAGGATATCGAGCTTATTTCTGCAAAAGAAATCATGGATAAACTGGAGGTAATCAAAAACGGTATTTCTCGGCTCCTGACTCAGCCGGAAACAGGCCATGTTTCTCCGGAAGGGATTGTCGCCGTTTTGTATGGTAAACCCAATGTTGGAAAATCAAGCCTGATCAATGCCTTACTGGGGAAAAAGAGGACGCTTGTTAGCGCAATACCGGGAACGACACGTGATGTTGTTGCAGATATTCTTGAAATCGGGGGCATTCATTTTAAACTGATGGATACCGCAGGAATGGATGATTCAGAAGAAGTCGTTTTATCCAGAGCGATGGAAAAGACGTTATTTACCCTGAAAAAGGCACAGGTAATATTGCTTGTCTTTGATGGCGGC
Source organism: Planctomycetota bacterium (assembly GCA_016873155.1). Taxonomy (GTDB): domain Bacteria; phylum Planctomycetota; class Brocadiia; order Brocadiales; family Brocadiaceae; genus Wunengus. The sequence continues at coordinate 18,382 of VGXX01000015.1, forward strand.
TTTAATATAAACGAACAATTGAGGGCAATGAAACTGGATGATTTAACCGGCAATGAGATTATTGTAATCAACAAATGTGATTTGCTAAAAAGCAGTTTTTCCACGGAATTACCGGCGGAGTTAAAGAAACATCCCTTGGTACGTACGTCCACCCTTACAGGTGAAGGTTTGGAAAGACTGAAAGAAACTTTGCTGGAAGGTGTCCTGGGTGGGCGGGTAAATCTTTCGGGCGGCGCTCCGATTTTTAATGTGCGTCAAAGGGATGCGCTACAGCGTTCGCTTCAATCGATTCAACAAACCATGGAATCGGTAAGGAATAATGAAAGCTACGAATTTATCGCATTAGACCTGCGTACCGCAATAGACGCCCTCGGTGAGATTGTGGGAGAGGTTACAACAGAAGATATTTTATCTAAAATATTTTCAGAGTTTTGCATTGGAAAATAAGATGTTGTTTCCTAAACTGGGCTTGATCACTTTCATACCACAGTCATAGAACTGGCCTGCGGTCCTTTTTCGCCCATTTCTTCGGCAAAACGCACCTCCATGCCGATCTCCAGTTGTTTAAATTTACGGTTCAGCACACTGTGCTCGTGGAAATAGACCTCGCGTCCGTCCGGGGTAGTGAGGAAACCGTAGCCCTTATCCGGAAACAGTCCACTTATGCGTGCATGCGTTTGTCCTTCATGGTGTTTTACAGCGCCGCGCTGCCTCCTGGCAAAGTCTTCCAGCTTGCGGCGCGCATCATGGAATGCGTCTCTTATTGACACATAGAGGTCTGTGTTCGGATCGAGTTTTATTACCAGTTCTGTGCCAGGGACTGTTATATCGATATGCACGTTGTACAATGACCTCTTGGGAATGGCCTCTACTGTGACCCTGCAGCCCATAATCCTGTCATAATATTTGTCTAACTTCTCAGCATGATCGCGGATGTCCGCTCTAATCGCTTCGGTGAGTTCCAAATTGCGGGACGTAATCTGCAATGGCAGTATCATCGTATCTCCTCCATAAATTAGTTGTCGTATCAATGAAATTAATGGCGCTATTGTAACAACCGATCATGGGCGTGTCAATGTAAAGCAACTTCGGGTTTCATGAGCCTTGATTTCTGCGGTTTTAAACCCTTTACTTTGATATACACAACTTTCTGCTATTACCAGAAGTTGTGAATAATATTTTTAAGTAATTTTATGAGTATCTTTTTTTAAGGCAACAGGGGTTAAGTTAATAAGACTGTTTGAAAGAATTTTATCTGCATCCTTTCTGACTTTTTCAACATATTCCTCAGCACTCAAATCCTTAACATCTTGGTAAACTTTTTCTTTCCATTCCCACACTTCAAGTAATGATTTATCATATTTCTTCATCAGACACCTCCATTGGAGTTATTAACTCCAGCCTTTTAGAATAACCCTCTTTCATATTTTTCTAGTATATAAAGATTATTGATTTTGGCTTGAAACCCTTGATTTAAGAATGGAGCGGGCGAAGGGAATCGAACCCTCATACCCAGCTTGGGAAGCTGGTATTCTACCACTGAATTACGCCCGCTTTATATTTTTACGGTATGCAACTTCGACTTTTCACTAAAACAGTCGAATGATTATTAAGGTTCTTTATTTTAGGCAGGCTGAAGCCTGCGACTGCCCGCTAAAATTTCCGAAGAATCATTATTAACTACGGATTTTGCCATATTACAGAGAGCACCCTGATACGAACCTCTCCGTTCCAATTCCTTCGTTATCCCCGCTGTAATCTCTGCCTTGCTGGCCTTCCATATAGGCGATATAAGGAAATCGCCATGCGTGTCACCGACGAGCCTTTGTACCGTAATATTTGGCGGAATACGCTCTAAAAAATCAGCGGCAAGCCGGATGTAGGCATGCATGTCCAGCGTCTGAATCTTGCCCCTGAAATATTCTTCAGCCAGCGCCGTATTTTTTGCTACATACAGATGGTGAAGTTTGACGCCATGGATACCCAATCCTGCCACGGCGTCTGCCGTTTCCATCATATCTTCCCTCGTCTCGCCATGTAGTCCTAAGATAACATGAACACATATTCGGATGCAAGTTTTTTTTGTGCGATCTATGGCATCCAGAAATATCTTGTAATCGTGCCCTCTGTTGATGCGCTTAAGGGTTTCATCATGAATAGACTGAAGCCCATATTCGATCCAGACGTGATATTTCTTCGTGTAGCTGTCGATAAGGCTTAAAATATCGTCCGTGACGCAATCAGGTCGCGTACCGATAGAAATGCCTACGATATCTTTATCCGCCAAGGCCTCTTCATAACACGACCTGAGCGTTTCGACGTCTGCATACGTATTGGTAAATGACTGGAAATATGCGATAAATTTTTCCGCGCCGCATCTCTTTTTATGAAATGCCTTGCCCTTCTCGATTTGTTCTTTTATGGTAATATGTGTTTCCTTAACATTCGGGCTAAAGCTTTCGTTGATACAATAGGTACATCCGCCCACCCCAACGCGCCCATCACGATTGGGACAGGTAAAACCGGCGTGAAGCGGTATCTTGTGCACTTTGTAAGGGAACTGTTCCTTCAGATATTCACTAAAAGGGAAGAACCGATGCTTTACAAGATATGGCTTTTGTTGAAGTGATGCTCTTATCATAAACTCACAACCGCCCCTCTTTCCCCTCCTTCGCAAGGAGGGGATGAAGGGGAGGTCTTCCATAGACTATTTACCAGATTGGTTTTGGACACGAAAACCGCTTAAATAAAATGAAAATTTCTATACAATGAAATTAATTTAACACGAATATAGGGATTTATCAAATACAAAACAAGTCAAAGATTGAAATAGAGTGTATAGTTTTGATATTATGAGGACGTTAATACCCAACCCGAACGAGTCGGAAGAGTTCTTTGTTGGGAATTTACGATTTTAGATTTACGAGTTACAATTTCTTTAATCTTAAATTGTAATTCGTAAATCGTAAATTTTTGCTGAGGTTAACCAATGCTGGATTATATCAATAAATATCTTTCGCATATCGAGCACGACAGAAATTTTTCATTGCAGACCTTACGGGCTTATCGCAATGACTTACACCAATATCTCTCATTCCTGAATGCTGAGGGATGCAGTGGTTTTGGAGATGTCACGCGTTTATTATTGAGAAAATTTCTTGCCTTTCAAAAAAAACAGGCTTATTCAAAAACCACCATTGCCAGGAAATTCGTATCTATCCGGTCTTTCTACAAATTTCTTTGTCGTGAGGGCGTTTTGGAATTCAATCCGGTGGAGAGTATTCGAACTCCTAAACTCAACAGAAATCTACCGGAATTTATGAGTATCAATGACACCGAAACGCTTTTAAATGTACCTGATTTAAACACCTTGTTGGGCATCAGAGACAGCGCCATCATGGAAACCCTGTACAGCACCGGCATGCGGGTAAGTGAATTGGCAGGGATGAATGTTTCTGATATAGACTTCCCTGGTGGGGTTGTGAAAGTAAAGGGAAAGGGTAAAAAGGAACGGCTGCTCCCCATTGGGAATCACGCATTAAATGCCATACAAACTTATATGGACAAAAGGAATTCGGACCCGTCCCTGCGTGTCGCAAGCAGGAATACCAATGCCCTTTTTTTAAATAACAGCGGGGGACGTCTTACTGAACGCAGCGTGGCAAGGATGCTGGAAAAGTACGTGAAAATGGCTGGGATGAACACAAAAATTTCACCGCATACCTTCCGGCACAGCTTCGCAACTCACCTGTTAGATCGTGGTGCCGACCTGCGCTCCGTCCAGGAACTTCTGGGGCATGCCAATCTTTCCACGACTCAAATCTATACCCATATAACTACAGAGCGGCTGAAAGAGGTATACAACAAGGCGCATCCCAGGGCATAAAATTTATTACCGAAGAGTAAAGGATTGGCACTGATGCTGTGGTTGTTTCTGTTCTGTATGCAGGAATTGAGAACCTATAAAATCATTTTGAGGAGAAATTATAAATTTATCCGACGCTGCAATTCTATCGTGATTAAGCTCTTCCACCACCAGTTGTGGCACATCAATATGTGGCCTCAATCCTTTATTCCAAGTTGCAAGAAGGCATATTTGTCTAGAAAGTGGTATACTGTGACCATACCACGGAGAATTACTTTTGGGATTCCTCATACTAAACGGATTATCAGATGTAATAAACCATGCTTTTTCTGAAGTGTGAAGAAAAGTCCATGTCATATCGAAAATAATCTTTGCATCAATCTGGGTTACCATCGTCTCTAAGATAAAGCTCTTTGAAGCATTAATTTTATACCTCGAATGGTCAAACCAGCTTTCATCAAAATCATCAGGCAATTTCTTTCCGATGTCCTTTTCATATTCCTCTTTAAATTTTTTGACTGCATCAGGTCTGGCTTTATACATCTCCATCATTCTTATTACTATTTCAGATGTAGAAGAATCAATTATATTATGAAACCTTGGAACACGAGTTATCATAAGTGTAACGAATTCAGCTATTGTCGCTTTTTCTTGAAGCGTTAAACATTGTCTTGTACAGATTTTGTTCCTATATATTGAGGCCGTCTTTCCTTCGATAATAGATAGTCCTTTCTCAATTTCATTGCGTCTCTTGCCTTCCTGATCAACAAATGAATAAAAATCTGGCTTCGATGCTATATTTTTGGGTGATTTCTTCTTCCAGTTTTTAGATTCATGCTCGTATATCCATACATATGGTTCATGACCATTAGGGGTTTCAGGATCAGTAAATTCTCTTAGATAAAATTGTGGAATATAGTGTTGTGATTCTGCCATTTTTGTTGGTTACATTTGTTCAATAAAATATCCTTAAAATTATGCTTTGCTATTAATTTAGAGGTACTTATCCATAACGCTATCTTTGTTCAAACGCTTTTCAATAACTTCGGGTGATACATCAAAATCTTTGGCTAATTGAGCGGCAATTAAATCCCACGCAACATCCCAGTTTTTTTGCAACGAAATGTCTTCATCTTGAATACGATTAACATAAAATTCAGTAAGCTTTATAAGATGTTCACGAGGTACAAGCACTAAACCACCAAATGAGTATGCATGAGATTCTAACCACCCATGATCTTTCTCTGAAATTGAGTTAACAAAGTCTTTCCATTCTTTAATATTCCGAAAGTTTGCTTTTGAATAGATTTCTTTATGGAGAATTATATGGCCAACCTCGTGCGCCAAGGTAAATCTATACCGGCCAGGGCGATCACTATAAATAAATTCGTCTACATAAATATTCAATAGGTCACTTGATGTGAAACCATCTACATCAAAAGCACGAAGTAATCCAGGAATTGGAACTATGTTAAGACCCATTTGAAATTCAGCAATCTCCTCAATGGGAATAGGAATTTCCATGCTTGGATGGTATTGTTTTAGAAAGTGGTCTGCGTGATTACGGATTTCGTCATAAGTTAAATAAGGCGCCTTTATATTATCATCGTTTGGCATATTTTACGCGTCTTTTAGCATTTTGATTAATTTCTCAAGGTTTTCGTCTGATACCTTTTGCCCTCGCAGCGTTCGAAAGAGTATTGGAAGTTTATCTTCTATTTTCGCTTTTGCCATAATATCTTCCGGAATTCTTCCGGTTTCTGCTGCTGCTAAATCAAAAAACGTATACCAATCATCCGACCCCTTCTTAATTTTGAGATAACCGGCATATTCCTCAAGTTTTTCTTTACTTTGAGGTGGTGGCAGTAGCCCTCGTTCTAATTTACTTATGTTACCAGCGTCCAATCCATTTTCTATGCAAAACTGCCTAAGGGTCTTTCTGTTGGCGATCCTGCATGCCTTGAAAAATTCACCAAATAATTTTTTCTCTTCCATAAATTCTCCCCCTCCCTTTCACGTTGTATTAATTATACAATGTTGTAGCAGAAATACAACATATTTTAAGGATATAGCTAAAATGTTACGCCCGGCTTGTTCTCTCAGCTTATTTAAGTCGTTGACTATAAACTCCAATCTCTGATTTTTCAGGAAGTTGTTTGATTATAAAAGCTTCATTTATTAAGATAGTACCAGTTTTAGGCTTTTTCAACGAATAAAGGCCAAAAGGTACTGTTTATGTCTTTAAAAGATAAAGCATATCATTTATTTGAATATATAAGCCATGTTTATTCCATTGACCTTCCGGTTGACCGTGACGTGGCAAAATATGGTGCAGAACTCTGGTGGCAATCGGATATAACACCATCTTCCCAATGTAAAATTAAGGAATTCGATTCGGGAAGCAACACTACAGATCAAAACGATCAGAAGGAGACTTCGGAAGAAGATATTTGGCTTTCTGTAATCAAACGTAATTATGATGCACCGCCTGAATTACCTTTTATTTTGAAAGATTGGATTGACCTTTCTCCAAATCCTACGATAACACCTACACCAAAACCTTCGATTATAAAAAGCGTGAGTTTTGAAAATGACGAACAACGATTATCCGCATTTAAAAACTACGTTAAATCATGGGAAAAAGCAAAAGCATCTAACGATAAACCACCGGTAATTCCTGAAATTCTTATTGGGTGGATTGATGGAACTCGGCCCAAGGATATGTCTCCTGTTTTTATGCCCAAACGTGAAATTGAAGAAAAGTTTGAAGATGATATAACTCGCCCACCTGCTTTTAAGGCATATATAGAGGGCCAATGGAAATCATGGTCTGAAAGGGTGCTACCGTTATATAAAGCGAATGTTCTTTACGACGAGTTATTTTCTTTACATCAAAGACTCAGCGTGGAGGGTGACCGAATAGAAATTGTTTGGGGTCATCTATTTCTTTCATGGGAACATAGCATTGGAAATATTATTTATCATCCACTTATGCTAACGCCTATCAACCTTACTTTTGATCCTCTGCGAAGGAACATTATATTGTCTCCAAGCCAAACAATTCCAACCAAATTAGATTTAGACTGTTTACTTAATCTCGATTATCCGCTTAAGGATGAATTACTAAAGTATAGTCGAATTGTAAACAATTCTGAATTTCCACCGGAGGTATGGAATCATAATCAGATGCGTGGATTGGCGTCTACAATTACAGGCTATCTTTGTAAAGAAGCTTTAGAAAAAACCAATCTTTACACTGACAAACCTGTTGTACAGCCAGCCACAAATTCGTACCTAGCCGTTTATAATGCACCATTAATATTTGTACGCAGAAGAACGCTTCGTTTGTGGATAGATGATGCAAAAAAGATAGCCGAATCCATTTATCATGGTGCTGAAATTCCACCTTTCATACGCGCCCTTGTTGCAGATCCACGGGGTCATGAATTACCAAATCCGGAAGATTATGCTGATTCCGACAAGAATAATGAAGATGAAGGGGAAAATTTACTCCCACTTGAGTACAACGATCAACAAAAGGAAATTGCAGATAAATTAAAGAAACATTTTGGCGTACTCGTGCAAGGACCGCCAGGTACGGGTAAAAGTCATACAATAGCAAATATAGTAAGCTCTCTCCTTGCACGTGGCAAGAGAGTGCTTGTTACAAGCCAAACTGAAAATGCATTAAGGGTGCTGCGTGATTATATTCCTGAAGCAATCAGAAGCCTTTGTGTAAGTCAATTGGGTAATGACATTGATTCGAAGAAACAACTAAATGAAGCCGTTGATTCTATTGGCAAACGTCTTAACGAAAGAGATAGTTTGATAGTTGAACAAAAGATCCAACATCTGCGAAAAGAACTAAGAACTATACGAGAAGAGAAATCAAGACTTCATAATCAAATCAAAGATTGGGCAAAGATAGATTCTGAAACCATTGCTATTGAAGGAAAAGATATTAGCGCACACAATGCCGCCAAAGAATGTTCTGAAAATGAAGCTGATCATTCGTGGTTTCCCGATAAGATTTCATATGATACAGAACCACCGTTAAATCAGAACGAATTACTGGATTTATGCAATCTTATACATAGTATTTCACCAGCAGATAGAAAGTCGTGCCTTCAATATCTCCCAATACCAGAAAAATTGTTATCTTTAGAAATTTATCCTCAAAAGGTTAATGAGCAAAAATCGCTTGTTTCATTATCTACTGAAACAGAAAATTTACGTCAGGAATGGGGCTATCGTCTCAGTCAGGCGCAACCAAACGATATTAATAATGCAATAGAACTTCTTGAAAAGGCATTAGCTGATTTACAAAAACTCACTGATATTTGGCAGACCAAAATCCTCGATTTGATAGTAATGGAAGAATTTCAGGATACCTTCTGGCGGGATTCTTTTAATAAATGCATATCTTACAGAGATGCTGCAAGGAATGCTTACAAATCAATGCACGGACATGAAATAACTTTTAGTAATAAATCACTACCAACCGAATTGGATATTGATGCAACATTTGAGGAATTAAGAAAGATTATTAAAAGGGGAAGAAATCCGGCAAGTTTGATGGCAAGACTGGGATTGTCAAAATCGGCCAAATTAATTTTTGATATAGTAAAGGTTGACGATCACTGTCTTATAACAGAAGAAAGAGTTACCGTAGCTCAATCGTATCTTTCGTATCTAAAACTTCTCAAGAAAATTCGTGTTACGTGGAATCTGACTATTACAACAATTTTAGATGGACCTGATATAGATATTGATTCCTTAATGCCCCTTGCTCATATAGATGATTTTATTAAACGATTCCGTTGTGTAATAGAATGGAAAGATACCTACTTTGAGAAAATAAAAAATGCGATTTTACCTCTTGGCTGTCCTGAGCGAAGTTTTCAAAGGGAATCTGATGTCAAAAAATATCTCAAGATTTTACAGGGACAATCTGCAATAATCGAAAAATACAAAATAGACCAGCAACTTGATGACTACTTTAATTCCCTAGTTTCCGAGACTCAAAAAAAGGATGCGCATGGTATATGGAAACAACTTGCTGATGCTGTTAAATTGCGCTCAATCGAGAACTATGAACAACTTTATAGTGAAATTTTACGGCTATTTCAATTAAATGAAGTAGTTCAAAGGCTTGAGTTTTTGGCAAACAAACTTAAAGTTACAGCGCCTCATTGGCTTAATAAACTTGAAAGAGAGGCGCTGAAAACTGGAACTCAAGCATTACCAAAAGATTGGGTAATTGCATGGCGATGGCAGCGCTTTAACTCATGGCTGTGCCACCTCCATAATCGGGACGGTGTTGATGCTCTTCAAAATCGTCTGGAACGCGCAAGAGGAAAAGAACGCGAACTTATTACCGAATTGGTTGCAACGCTGACATGGAAAAGACAGTTAATTAACGTGAAAGACCATCATTACAGGGCGCTGACCGCATGGGCTGATGCAATGCGTAAGTATGGAAAAGGCACAGGAAAGCATGCTTATCGCTTCTTAAGAGCGGCAACTAAAGCTATGATTGATGCAGTTGGTGCAGTACCTGTATGGATTATGCCTCTTCATCGTGTAGTACAGTCATTCCAGGCAGAATCTAATATTTTTGATGTAATTATAGTTGATGAGGCAAGCCAGTGTGACCTGCGTACTTTACCAGTACTTTTCAGAGGAAAAAAGGTTTTAGTCGTTGGAGACCCAGAACAAATCAGTCCTTCATCCGTTGGAATAGAGAGAGAAAAAGTATTTGAGCTATTGAGGCAGTTTATTTCTGATATTCCATATGCAGAGACAACATTTATTATAGACAATAGTCTTTATAATATTACACAATCAATCCCTCGCTTGAACAGGACACTTCTAACAGAACACTTTCGCTGCGTTCCTGAAATTATCGAATTTAATAACCATCTATGTCCCAGCTATGGTGGTAGGCTCGAACCTTTACGCCAACCAAACCCGCAAGAAAAACTCGAACCTTCAATCAAGACAATATTTGTGAAAAATGGTTTTAAAAACGATAACGACATCAACGAACCAGAGGCTGAACTATTAGTTGAAATGCTGGTTAAATGCTGTCAAGATGAGAAATATTCAAGCGGTGGCAAAAACAACCGTAAGCGTACTGTGGGTGTAATATCACTCCTTGGTGAAAAACAGGCAAAATATATTTCTGGATTAATTGCCCAGAGAATTGACGAAACCGAGAGGGAAGAACGACGGATTATATGCGGAGATGCCTATGCCTTTCAAGGTGATGAAAGGGATATTATATTCCTTTCTTTAGTAATAGCTCCAAACACCCCGTTTGCAACATTTGTTAAAGAATCAGACCGTCAGCGATTTAATGTTGCCACGAGCCGCGCCAGGGATCAGGTATTTTTATTCCACTCTGTAAGATTAGAAGATATTAAAAATCAAGAATGCATGAGATACAAACTTCTCAGTTGGTATTTAAATCCACCAATTGCGGAAATGGAAGCTGGTATTGAACTTCTAAAGCGAAAGGCCGAAAGTGAGTTTGAAATTGAAGTTGGAGAAAGAATTATTAAGAAAGGATTTAAAGTTATACCTCAGTATCGGCCATTTCCAAGTGATTTCAATTACAGAATAGACCTTGTAATACAGGGAGAGAACAACCGTGTTGCAGTAGAATGTGACGGAGACCGATGGCATGGTATTGAGAAATGGGAATATGATCAAAGACGTGAAGCCCAACTACGCCGTGCTGGCTGGAAATTCTGGCGCATTAGTGGCAGTGCATTTTACAAAAATAAGGAAAAGGCACTTGATGGTCTCTGGAAATTTCTTGAAGCCGAAGGCATCGAAAACTCATGGTAGCTGTTAATAAAGAACAGATACTATAATGAACCAGTTTCTCTCAACCAAAACCACCCGAATCCTCTTGCCCATCCTGGTGTCCTTGGTTTCATTTCTTGCGTACCTGAACATCCTTCATCATCAATTTGTATTCGACGACTTCAGGGTCATTACGAACAACCCATATATAAAGGATTGGAAGTACCTTACTGCACTTTTTAACAGCGATTATTTCAAAATTTCCGGGGAACTCAGTTACCGTCCGCTTGTTACCCTGTCCTATTTTATAGATTATGCAATATGGGGTCTCAAACCCTTTGGATTTCACCTGACTAATTTACTCATTCATACACTCAACACCGTCTTGGTGTTCTTCTTAATTTTTAAAATAACAAATAACCTTAAGCTTGCCACAATAGCCTCTTTATTTTTCAGCATACATCCCATACTT
>VGXX01000016.1 GCA_016873155.1 Planctomycetota bacterium
TCACAGATTCCTTATGTACGAGACAGTAATGATCCAATGAAGGAATCCGGCGTTACTTTCCTGAAGCACCTTGGCATTTATGCCTATCGGAGAGATTTTCTATTGAAATATTCAAAACTACCTGCTTCATCTCTGGAAGATGCGGAAAAGCTGGAACAGCTCAGGGCTCTCTCCAATGGTTACAAAATAAGGGTAGCGATCACGAATTATACCTCAAGAGGCATTGACACAAGGGAAGATTTGACAGCATTTATGGAAAGATATAAACATGACTAAACATATATTTGTGACAGGCGGTGTAGTTTCGTCTCTTGGTAAAGGGCTTAATTCCGCATCTATTGGGATGCTGCTGGAAAGCAGGGGATTGAAGGTAAGGCTTCAGAAATTTGATCCTTATGTGAATGTTGACCCCGGCACGATGAGCCCCTACGAACACGGGGAGGTATATGTTACCGAGGATGGCGCGGAGACAGACCTTGACCTGGGACACTATGAGCGGTTTACGAATTCCGTGTCGAACAGATATTGTAATTTTACCACAGGTTCAATTTATCATTCGGTTATTATGAAGGAACGCAAGGGGGAATATTTAGGAAAGACCGTACAGGTGATTCCCCACATTACTAATGAAATCATTGAATGCATACAGAAACTTGACGGGCCGGATACTGACGTGGTTATCTCCGAGATCGGCGGCATTGTGGGTGATATAGAAAACCAGCCATTCCTCGAGGCGATCAGGCAGTTTGGTCAAAAGGCGGGCAGGGAAAATGTGCTCTATATTCATTTAACACTCGTTCCCTACCTCAGCGCTGCGGAGGAGATAAAGACGAAACCCACACAGCACAGCGTGGGTATGATGCGGCAGGCCGGTATCCAGCCTGATATTCTTATTTGCAGGATGGAAAAACACCTGAGTGCGGAGATAAGAGAAAAATTATCTCTTTTTTGTAATGTAGACAAGAATGCAATTATAGAAGAACGTGACGTAAAGCCATATCTCTATGAAATACCATTGATCCTTGTTGATCAGGGTTTGGACAAGCTTATTATACAGAAATTAGGGCTTAAAACCAACGGAGATGATATATCTAAGTGGTTGTCAATATTGGAGATACTGAAAAATCCAAGGCAGGCAACAGAGATAGCGATAGTTGGAAAATATATATGTCATCAATCGGCGTACGAGTCAATTTATGAATCACTCATTCATGGCGGGATAGGCAATAATGCAAGGGTGAGGATGCGGAGGGTTGAGTCGGAGGATGTTGAAAAAAATGGAGCCAGGGCAAGCCTCGAAGGGGTAAGAGGTATCCTCGTGCCGGGTGGGTTTGGAATGCGCGGCGTTGAAGGAAAGATCGAGGCGATACAATATGCAAGGGAAAACAAGATTCCTTTCTTTGGTATATGCCTCGGATTGCAGTGTGCTGCTATCGAATTTGCGAGGAATGTATGCAATCTGAAGGCTGCGAATAGTACGGAATTTGATGTTAACACTCCCCATCCTGTGATCAGTTTACTGGAAGAGCAGCGCGAGGTGTCTTCTAAGGGTGGGACGATGAGACTTGGGGCACAACCCTGCATTCTTCAGGCAGGTACAAAGGCGTTCAAGGCATATGGAAGGCAAAATGCATCAGAGCGGCATCGGCACAGGTATGAATTCAATAATATCTATAAAGAGATATTTTTAGCCAGCGGCATGGTATTTAGCGGACTCTCGCCGGATGAGCAATTAGTGGAAATCATGGAACTCAAAGACCATCCCTGGTTTGTGTGTGTGCAGTTTCACCCAGAATTTAAGTCAAAGCCCACCAACCCGCATCCGCTGTTTAAAGAATTTATACGGGCATCCCTGTCATTTTGATAATTGTCGGATTGACTGGTGTACTTTTGCGGTAAGGAGTTTAAGGAATAGCTCAGGGGTGAATTCCCAGGGCATTTGCAATCCGGGTAAACTCTTCATTATTATGAAAGGTAATTGTGATTCTCCCTCGTCCGTTCCTTTCTCTGATCATGACCTTTGTCCCAAAAAACCTTCTGAAACGGTCTTCTAAGTCCTCGATATGAGGTGTGGAAGTCTTTGTGGCGGTTGATTTGTGGGGTTTGATCTGCTTTTTTTCCATCGACGAAATCATCTCGATCTGTCTCACAGAAAGACCTTCTTTGATAATTTGATCACAAAGTTTTATCTGCAATTCCTTCCGTTGGACGGACAGGATTGCCCGTGCATGTCCCATTGATAATGTTCCACGTGAAACATTGTCCTGGATTTCCTGAGGCAGGTCCAGCAGGCGGATATAATTGGTTACAGAACTGCGATCTTTTCCCATAGCCTTTGCAACCTGTTCCTGGGTGAGGTCAAATTTATTAATCAATTCTTTGAACCCTTTTGCCTTTTCGATGGGATTGAGGTCTTCCCTCTGGATATTTTCTATTAATGCAATTTCCAGACTATGCAGTCCATCGATATCCCGAACGATGGCGGGAATTTCTTTCAATCCAAGTTGTTTTGCCGCCCTCCAGCGGCGTTCGCCGGCTATTAACATGTACCCGTGCGTGAGGGGTCTTACGATAATGGGTTGTAAGATGCCGTGTTGTTTTATGGATTCCACAAGTCCCTTCATCTCCTCGTCATCAAAGATATCGCGCGGCTGCGAGTCGTTAGGCTGAATGTCCTTTGGGTTTAACCGCATAATTACGTCTTGCCCTGTTTCTGCCTCTATCCCAATAACACCGCCAAGCAGAGATTGTAGACCGCGACTGAGTTTTTCCTTTTTAGACATGACGAGTACTCCTTTTATGGTTGGTTTTCAGTTGAATTTCCATGATGGGGATGCTAGTATCTAGCCTGCTTTTTTGTGGTAAAGATGTTTCACGTGAAACATCCTCATGGGTCAGGGTTAGTGTATTCGTTTTTTTTAAAATTGCAAGGTTTTTTTGATGAATAAATGCATATTTACTATCGCAGTTAATACTCTGAAAGAGGTTACACGACAGGCGATATTTTATTGTATTGTCTTTGGAGGTATATTGTTGATCCTCTCCTCCTTTCCCTTTACCCTGTTTGCCTTTGGTGAAGAGGCGAAGATGATAAGGGAAATGGGGATATCGACCATTACTATTTGCTGCCTCTGTTTAGCATCGCTGTGCGCAGCAAATGCAATATCCAGGGAAATAGGGAAAGGTACCATCATGACGTTATTATCTAAACCCGTAAGCAAGAAATCTATTCTTTTGGGTAAGTTTTTTGGAATACAGGGGGTTATTTTTCTGGCATTTATGATAATGGGTGTTTTTATGACTGTTTCCTTGTGTGTAAAGGATTCTCTGGATTACCATACAAGCTTATCGACCTCGTTTGCAAAGGTTGGCTGCGCCCCCCTTTTTCAACTGATATTTTCATTTTTGCAAGTCGCCATAATGTGTGCGATTGCAATTGCCGGTTCTGTTTATTTGCCTCTGGTATCCAATCTCAGTTGTTGCATGTTTATCTATATTGTAGGGAATTTGATGCATTTTTTCCTATATTTATTTCAAGGAAATGAGGGTGGTTTTCCATGGTATGTGACGGTTTTTTATGTATTCTTTCCCAATATGGAGGGTTTCAGTATCGTGGGCATGGGAAATTGGTCTGGAAAGCCGTTTGGCGTTGGCTACATGGTATTGCTGGCGTTGTATGCTATTTTATATATGACATTTGTTACAACATTAGCTTGTGAGTTTTTTGATAAAAAAGAATGTGTTTGAACGGTCGTATCTATCGTATTTGAAAGGACTTGCGATTGAAATATGGTGTGATAGGAGATATCCACAGTAATTATGATGCATTAACGGCTGTTGTTGATGAGTTACGGGGGGATCGCGTTGACAAAATTTTATGTGTTGGAGATATCGTTGGATATGCGGCTGAACCGTCAAAATGTATTGATTTAATACGTGAATTAAATTGCACCGTCGTAGCAGGAAACCATGACTATGCTGTGGTAGGAAAATTTCCTGTGAACTATTTTCACGCCGATGCGCGGGATGCAGTCGTATGGACGGCGCGGCAACTTTCGAATGAATATTTAGATTTCTTAAAAAACATGATGTTGGTTGAAGAGTTGGATGGTATTACTCTTGTACATGGGTCATTGAATCATCCCGAATTTTTTGACTATATTAGAACTGCGGTTGATGCGCAACTGAGTTTCGGTTTGTTAAAAACACCGATTTGTTTTTATGGTCATACGCATATTCCGTTAGCGTTTTATTTGAAAGAAGGCAATATCCACGTAGACAGAGGGCATGTTTTTGATGTAAAAAAAGCGGACAAAGTCCTCATAAATGTTGGTAGTGTAGGGCAATCCCGGGATTGGGACCTCAGGTCTTCTTGCGCTATTTATGATACGGATAAAATGATTGTGGAGATCAGGCGTATAAAATATAATATCAACAGCGCTGTAAAAAAGATCTATTCAGCTGGTTTACCAGCAGTAAATGCTTTACGATTAATGTAGAAGACTAAAGTCGCTTTAGCGAATGTGAGATTGTATTATTATACCAACGCAAGTGCAAATTTACTTACAGATGTACCAAATAAGCCGCATCTATATGATCTAGCTGCTCAATCTGCCGGAGGCATTCCTGTGGTATTGCTGCATCAACATTTACAATCGTGATAGAGTTGCCTCCGCTTTCTTTCCTGCCAAACGTCATGTGGGCAATGTTTATTTTTTTATTACCCAGAACGCATCCGATATTCCCAATTAACCCTGGTTTGTCCTTACCGAAGAGGATAAGCATGTGTTCGTCCAGCGCAGCCTCTACTCTATAACCGTTGATATCGACTATCCTCGGCTCATTTTTTCCGAAGACTGTTCCTGAAACTGTGGTTTCACCTTCCGGGGTGTTTATTTTGACGGTAACGAGACTCGTAAAATCGCTAATACCCGTGGTGGTGGTGACATTAATTTTGATGCCACGTTCTGCTATAAAGTGGGGTGCGCTAACTAAATTAACGCCCTCCTCAAGGGCAGGCTTAAGTAATCCTACCATGAGACTATCGGTAACGAGGCTAATATTCTTCCTGGTGATTTCGCCCGTATAAATAATATCTACATTTTGTAAGCCCCCCTTCGTGATCTGCATGAGGAGCGATCCCATTTTTTCTGCCAGGATTATATAGGGTTTCAGGATGTTGTATTCTTCCTGATTATAAGGAGGCAAATTTACAGCGTTTCTGAAACCTTTTCCCGTGAGCGCATCGGCCATTTGCTCCGCTGCTTCCACGGCAACGGCAAATTGCGCCTCTTCGGTAGAAGCGCCTAAATGAGGAGTTACTATCACCTGTTCTAATTCGAGGAGTTTGTTGCCAACAGGTGGTTCTATATCAAATACGTCTATTGCGGCGCCAGCAACTTGACCATTTTTAATGGCGTTATACAGGTCTTCTTCCGAAATGATTCCGCCTCTGGCGCAATTTATAATACGAACGCCCTTTTTCATAATCGAAAATTCCTTCTGAGTAATAAGGTTTTTTGTCTCACTATTAAAAGGGACGTGAATCGTAATATAATCAGCCTGTGAGAGTAATTCTTTCAGATTCTTTACGACATGGATGCTGTATTGTGATGTAATTTCCGGAGAGATAAAGGGGTCATATCCGATCACCTTCATCTCTAAAGCCACGGCGCGTTTTGCGACTTGTCTTCCAACCCGCCCCAATCCTATAATACCGAGGGTTTTCCCGGCGATTTGTATACCGGTAAATTTCTTTCTTTCCCATTTTCCTGTTTTCGTCGAGGCACAGGCTTGAGGGACAAAACGTGAGAGAGAAAAGAGCAAAGCCACGCTATGTTCAGCAGTTGAGGTAATATTGCCTTCCGGGGTATTCATGACAACGACGCCTTTTTTGGTAGCGGCCGGGACGTCTACGTTATCAACTCCGACGCCCGCACGGCAAATGGCCTTTAGCCTTTCTGCGTTTTGCAACAGCGGGGCTGTAATCTTTGTGCCGCTGCGTAATATAATCCCTTCGCAATCGTTGATAATAGTTTTTAATTCGTCTGCTTTTATACCGGGTCTTTTTAATACTTTGAGTCCCGCCTTTTCCAGTATTTCAATGCATACATCTGGCAGTTCATCTGCGATTAAAACCTGCATGTTATCCTTTCTCGAATAAGAATTGTCTCTGAAAACAAAACTATATAGAATAATTACAAAATGATCATTCTTGATGATAAGCAAAACAAACCAGGGTTCTATTGGTTGTGTTCCTACAATGAAATTTAAACAATTATGATAACAATTTTATGTTTTAAAATCAATTTTAAACTAATTGTCTTTATTGTCTTTACTGTACGGATAAATATTTGAGATGTGAAGATTTTTTTGTTAAACTTACTTATTATCTTTTAAAAAACTACATATTTTTAGAATGGAGTATTATCAATGAAAGGTATGCTTTCCGTATTCTTAATAAGTGTGTTTTTACTCTTCGGTCTTTCAGGTGTAAAGAACGCGCATGCCCAGGAAAAAGGCGGATCGCAGGATGTCTTGAAGGAGTTGGATGAGTTCCAAAGATCCCTTTCGAACTGGATGAAGAATTTAGATACAATGGGGTCACAGTTTACGGTACTTCAAAAAAATGTTACTGAGAGTTTAGCCCCTTTAAAAGAGTTTGATAAGATGATAAAAGGAATTGACGAGAAGTTAAATAATAGCATGTCGAAGATGGAGTCACTTGAGAAAACTGCGTCTGTTGCTGAAGTCAAGGGGATGCTGGATTCCTTTGGTAAGACCTTTGATGTATTAAAAAAGTTGTTGTCAGACATTACGAAACGGGTTGAGGATCAGGAAATAAAAACATCGGTGCTTGAGAAAAGATATCAAGAGGCGCAAAGACCGTTAGAACCGATTAAGAAGGCTATCGAAGATTTAAATAAGTTAGTTACGGATAAATTGGGCGAGCAGGAAAAAAAAATTACTTCTCTTGAAGACAGCATTAAAGCACGCGTAGCTTCTTTAGATAGTACGATGAAAACCTTTGAGGGGCAAACGAAGGCCGTTTCAGATCTGGAAATGCGGATGAAAAAAGTAGAAAAAACAGGCGGTGTGAGTCCTGGCACAGCAACAGCTGGGGTTCCTCTTGTCGCTCAAGTGCAGGCAGCGATGGGAACCGAAACGGCAAAGGGTGCAGAGGGAACAGAAACAGCAGCAATAGCAGAAGTAGCAAAGGAACGCATCCCTACGCCAGAAGAGGAGGGTTTTAAAGAGATGGAGGATGGTTTTTATATACGAAATGTCAATCTTCTTCCCTTTGGATCTTCCTCACAAATTAAAGGGGAGATAAAGAATTTCTCAGATAGAGACAGGAGTATCGCTGCGTTTACAATTAAAGTTTATAATGCTTCTGACATGCTTCTTTTTACGCAGGATTTTTCAATCAAGACTTTCAAGAAGGGGGATATCAGGGCGTTCAGCGAAATTATATCAGGATATACACCCCTGGATATTGCAAAGTATGAGATTATGCCGAAGAGGAGATACTAAAATTTGAGTAAACACAAAAGTTTCATAATTTTGCTTTTCGTATATTTTATAGGCGCTTATTTGGCGGGAAAATTGTTAGCCGAAGAAGAAAAGCGTCCAACATCAAAAGAGTCGCCTGCGCCTGCTGCCGCAGAGAAGTATCCCGATATGGTTTTAATACCCGCCGGTGAATTTACGATGGGTGACAATACACGCTATAATTGGACCTTTATGCTGGCGTATAATATCTATGACGGCCCTGAGCACGTTGTTTATTTGGATGCCTATTATATTGATAAATATGAAGTGACGAATGAACAGTATAAAAAATTTGTAGATGAAACGGGTTATCGCATGCCTCGTTGCTGGAATGACGCCAGGTTTAATCGTCCCAATCAGCCAATTGTTGGTATTACGTGGGACGATGCCGTTGCATACGCAAAATGGGCCGGGAAGCGATTGCCTACCGAAGCTGAGTGGGAAAAAGCCGCACGGGGTACGGACAGGCGTTTATGGCCGTGGGGAAATAAGTTTGACAAAGAAAAGTGTAACGTATGGGAATCACTAATTAAAGAGACAAAACCCGTAGGGTCTTATGAAAATGGTAAAAGCCCTTATGGGTGCTATGACATGGCAGGGAATGTGTGGGAATGGTGTGCTGATTATTATGACCAGAACTACTATCAGGTCTCATCCTCAAAAAATCCTCAAGGTCCAGAAACCGGTCAGCAGAAGGTTATTCGAGGAGGAGGACTTCTTTACTTCGGACATTATGCACGTTGTGCCGCACGGTATCGGGTTCCGCCATATGCCCAAAGTCCTCAAATCGGACTTCGCTGCGCAAAAACACCTGAAAAGTAAGCATTACTCAGGGTATTTTCTCGAAATGAACTCTCGTTTGTTCACCTTCTTGTACTAACGATTCTAAAAATATATCCACTTCAAGGGTAGGATACTTTTCTATAAATAGCTCTCTAGCATTTCTCAAATCGGTGGTGAGTGTTTCGTACTCAGCTATATCTGAGCCAAAAGATGCAGAACCTCCGTATGCGCCGCAATCTCTATGCCCAATAATAACTACACGTTTTATGAGATGAAGATTTACTGAAAGTGCAAACTTGTTGAGAAGCAGCTCTCGGGTTTCGGGGTTTACAAGGCTATAAATACTCCCTGGTATCGAAATATGGTCATAATTGTCTTTCAAGGTGAGCGTTTCGTTTATAAAATCTTGGTTTGCAATGACAAAGCGAAAGTCAATACAGGTAATTACCAGGGTGTCGCAATCAGGTTTTGATATTTCTGAAGTCACTATTTGTTGAGTATCAACCAATACATGGGGTGAAGATGTTTTGTTAAGGGCACATCCTGTTGAAATGAAATATGATAATGCCATAACAGTGATGGTAGTAAAATGTTTTTTCATACACCTTTGCTTTCGTATCAGAAGTTTAACGATTACAAAATTTGTCTGAAATTATATACGCGCTGGTGTTCAGTGAAGAAAACTGTGCCGTAGTATAAATATACCTTTAAGTGAGGGAATTTAAAACGCATCAATCTTCTGGCCTTTCTTAAGTCCTTGCAAATTGTTTCATATTCAACCGCTGGCCCGGTGAAATTCTTGGAACCTCCGTAACCGGTAGAGCAATCCTGGTGTCCAAGAATAATGACACGTTTTGCATGATGTAAGCTGAAAGAAATACCAAATTCGTTTAAAACAAGGCTTCTTGTATTTTTATCTAATAAATTACGTATAGAGCCCGGGATTGAGATATAGTCATAATCGTTTTTTAAACCCAATCGGTCATTGATAAATTCTTGTGTAGCCGCGGTAAACCGGAAATCGCTGCAGGTAATTATCAGCGCCTCACACCAGTGCTTTTTTTCATTAAAAAATTGTGAATATTTAGGTGTTTTTTTAGACTCGCTGTCTAGCGACCACTCTGACGCTAAAATATTTTTGTACGTCACAATAGTGATAATAACCATTACTATTGTGACTACTCCATAAAATGGTTTTGTCAATTCTTTTATAGTATTCATACAGTTGTCGTTGATTTTATAAAGATTTATAGAAATTGAATTTGAGGCTAAAAATGTTTCTTACGCCCTAGCAATTCAACCTTCAATTTAATGTATCTTTTCGAAATGAACTTTTATTTCGTCACCTTCTTGCGACAACGATTCTAAATATAAATCCACATCGAGGGCGGGATATTTTTCAAGAAATAATGCCTTTGCATTTTTCAAATCGTCACAAAGAATTTCTTTCTCAGCTAATTCCGATCCGAAAGTAGAAGAACCTCCATATGCGCCACAATCCTTATGGCTAATAATGACAACGCGGTTTACGAGGTGAAATTTTACAGTTAGGGCGAATTTGCTAAAAACCAGATCCCTTGTTTCGGGATTTACAAGGTTGAATATACTGCCTGGAATAGAAATATGATCGTAAGTATCCTTCAAATGTAATGTTTCATTTATAAAATTTTGATTTGCGACGGCAAAGCGATAATCAATACAGGTAATTACTAAGGTGTCACAGTCGGGTCTTAATGTTTCAGGATGTAAAGGAGTTACTATTTGTTGATTATCAACCATTAAATTGGAGGTGGATGTCCTATTGCAGGCACATCCTGTTGAAATGAAATAGGATAATACCGTAACGGTGATTATAGTAAAATGTTTCTTCATGTGGCTTGGCTTTTTATGCTTGGTAATTTTTGATTACAAAATTTGCCTGTAATTAAATATGCGCTCTTGCCCGTGGGAGGTAACTGTGGCATAATATAAAAATACTTTTAAATGCGAGAATTTAAAACGCATCAATCTTCTGGCCTTTTTCAAATCCTTGCAAATCGTTTTATATTCAACCGCTGTGTCAGCAAAATTCCCGGAACCTCCATAACCGGTAGTACAATCCTGATGTCCAAGGATAATGATACGTTTTACATGATGTAAGCGTACCGAAACGCCAAATTTTTGAAAAACAAGATATCTTGTCTTTTTGTCTAATAAATTACGTATAGAGCCCGGGATTGAAATATAGTCATAATCGTTCTTTAGACCCAAACGGTTGTTAATAAATTCTTGTGTGGCTGAGGTAAAGCGGAAATCACTGCAGCTAATTACCAGGGCGTCACACCATTGTTTTTTTTCATCGAAGAACTTTGAATATTTAACAGTTTTTTTCTGTTGATTGTCATCTGTTGGTTCGTCCGCTAATGAAGCCTTGGTTGAAACGATTAAAGCGGTAAGAAATAATAACATTATTCCTATTGCGCGGGTTGCTTTTGATATTTCGGTTGTGTGCTTCATAATTCAGTTTATGCTAGATAAAGTTTATGTAAATAAATTATTGAAACTAATCCACACGTAGCTCGCAAACGTTATTCCATATGACGCCTAATATTGTAAGTGATTAATTTGCAGTACTATAGTATAAGTACTGCATTTTTGTGAACTGTTAAATTGAGAAAAAACGGTGCAAATGAACCGTTTTGTGTTTACAAAAGCAACAGATGAAGACGGTTATTTTGGTTTTGTAGTGTCTGTGCCTTTTGGCTGGTTTAGCATTTCCTGGATTTGCTTAAATGTTTTTGTGTCAACACGAAGCTTTCCTTTTGTATCAGAAACACCGAGTCGCGTGGCCATGTCATCGATATCGAGTAAATTCAAATCAAGGCTTGAGATACTTACGTCAGCCAGGTTGATGTTGCGTGCCGCTTCCATTGCAACAATAATATCACCTCCCAGACCTGCAAGCGCTTCTCTTCGGAGTCGTTCTCCCTCCGCTTGTGAATATTTAATTAAAAGAGTGCCATCTGCCTTACGTTGTTGTTTGTAGAGATCGCCTTCTGCCTTCTTCTGTACCAGATATTTGTCGGCCTCTGCAAGGAGTTCCGTGATTCTTTTCGAAGCTTCAGCATCGAGAACGGTGAGCGCCCTTTCCTTATCACCGGTAATTTTTTGAGCAAGGGCTTCTGTGTCGGCATCAATAGTTTGGGTAATACCTCTTTGTTCGGCTGCGAGCGCCTTTGACTGGTTTAAAACGTAATCCAGTTCGGCTAACTTAATATTTTTAATTTTTCTTTCAAGCTGTGGATCAAATCGCATTTCCAGAATGAGCACATCGATGACATTTACATGACGAGGAACAAGTCTCTCGGTAAGCAGTATTTTGCACTCCGCAGCCCTCTTTCGTTTTTCTCCAGGGTTATACAAGTCGCGCTCCACCATTTTTCCAAAAACGCTTCTTGCGATGTCGCGTGTTTCATTCTCCACAATAACTTTATACCGTTCACCCACACCGATATTCTGACGTAACTTCCATGCCTCGTCCTTTTTAATTTGATATTTTACTGCCATATCTACAGAGACATCGTAGTCGTCCGCCGTTCTTAGAGCCGCCTCCCTTCGCGCATCCCGCTGTCCCATGTAAGACGGTTCTTTAGCGAGCTCCAGGGTCTGGACAGTGCCGTCATAAAGATCCCATTGGTCGATGCCGGAAATTGCCCTGTGCCAGCCGGGACCGTAATCTTTATGAACAATACCCCTGGTTACGCCCCAAATACGTGTCCTCACACCTACTTGATCAACGCCAACCTTAATTACGAAGAATTTTATACCAACAATAAATAGAGCAACAAAAAAGAAAATTCCAATAGGAATGATATATTTGGTTGTAAGTTTTCCTATGTGCATTTTCACCTCTTCTCAAATTGCATTTTTAATATAGATAGAGAGTATATTTCACTTAATTATTAAGGCGATTTATCAGGTCCCGGTTTTAATGGACTGACCAGTGCGGCGTCTGGCGGTTCCGGGAACATGTAATCAATCTTTGGCGAATCTTCAATGTACTTGAACCTCTGGATACTTTGAGGTGTTTCTATACCCTGTCTGACAATGGGTATGCTGCGGATAATAGCCTGTTTTAAACGTTTGGCATATTCGAGTCTGACCATATTCCTTCCACCTTCTCCGTCCAATGCGTTGCGTAATGCCTTAATACCTTCCGCTTCTGCCTTTACTGTTGCAAGAACTGCTTCTGATTCTTTTGCAAGTCTTTCGTATTCAGCATCGGCCTCATATCTTTTCTGAATCAAGTAGGCATCGGCATCTTGTTTTTTTGCCTCAGCGCTACCTCTTGCATCCATGATACGTTTATCACATTCCCCCCTGAACCTTGCAACTTCAACCTCTAACTTTTTCGTTTCCTCGACTACGACTTTTTTCTGATTTTCTCTTGCCGCTGAAGCCCTTGTTTTTTGTTCTTCGACTTCCTTATCAGCCAACCTGCGCTCCTGTATCTTCTCGGCATATTCACGGTAGTAGCGATAGTCAGAAAGGTTGATAGACGTAACATAAAAACCATGAAGTTCTAACATTTTATTGATTTCTTCTCGTGCCTTTTGTGCCTTCTGATCACGCAGAGAAGCAACAGGGAATTCGCCCAACGTCAATTCTCCATAGCAATAATAACAAATGGTACGTGCATAATCATATAACCATTTTTGTTTAAAGATATCACCAACGCCTGTATTCTGGACAACCTGGATTGCAGAATCAGGGTTTAATCTATATTGGATTTGCAAATCTAATACTACATCGCCGCCATCTATGGATTTCATGATAAGCGGGATTCCTTGTGGGTGCTTTTCGTCTATCTCTGCCGCCGTCATTTTTAAGACTTGTTCGCGTTTATCTAATATATATATATCCTGAATGAAAGGATAGTAGAGGATAGCGCCAGCCCGATTGATTAATTTTATGCCGCCCGTGAGATTATTTACAACCACAGCCACTTCGTCAGCAGCTATTTCTTTCCAGCTTAATTCCCTGCCGCCATAAATGCCGCCTGCTATTATTGCTAAGATTATAACAACGACAATGACCTTGCGATAAATGTGAAAATGCCTTATTTTCGGTTTAAAATATTTGTCCATATATTATCCTAGTTATTATTTTTACCAGAATATATTTAGCAGTAATAACAATTTACAAGTTCTGAATTATAAAAACATGTTTCCGTAAGGTCAATAGAAAATTAAAAAACATGCAGTGTTTGATTGTTCAGTATTTATTAAGCATGTTTAGTAATATTGAATTTCCTTGGAATGTATTGTTTGGATGGTTTTTAAGACATATGTCTTTTGATTTGCTTGATTAAATAAAAGTATGATGCATATTGTAAAAAATATTTCACATATGAAATATGAACGCAATTAAACTTTAGTTTTGTGCAGTTGGTAAATTGTAAATACTTTGTATGATAACTGATGAGTATGTAAACACTAACGCTCTTTCTGTTGACTATAAATACATTAGGAATAGTATTTGTTTATTTTGCTGATGGCTAAATCGCTAGTTTTTATGCACTTCATTAAAGGTGCTGCAAGGATTGTCTTGGTTTTTGGAAATACAACAAAGGTAACCAATGGAGGCAGTCTAAACTTTAGATTGGTAGTAAAACCTTGGTAGCTGGACAGGGAAGGTTATACAGTAAAATATTATTTCATCGTATTTATTTTCTAGGCTTTAATTAAAAGATTGTCTTGGAAAAATAAAAATTTTCTTGACACTTTTGACCTTAATCATATAATGTGCAGACCTACGCCTATTATTTTAGTGTATCCTTAAATGCAAAATAAGCAAACAACGTAAAACATGAGGAGGAGAAAGGAGGCCAGTTACACTAGCTAATTTTTGTAGTACGTTATGTTTTTATTTTGTTATTTCTTAATTTTAAGTTGGGGTCCGAATAGTTTTATTTAAGAAGGGGAGGAAAAAATGAAGAATGGTTTGTGGAAGACTTGTATTGGTGGTTTTGCAACTGCCGTCTTCTGCGTTGCGACTTGTGCCCAGTCTTTCGGGGCGGATGCCAAGTCGATTGAAGATATGGAAAAGGAGTTGAATGCCTTGAAGGCGTCTGTTTCAAGTTTGACGGAACAGATTGAGTCTGTTAAGCAGGAAAAGATTGCGGTATCTTCCGATGCAAAAGAAGATGTAGCGGCATTAAAGAATGAAGTTACCACGTTAAAAGAAGAAATGAGAACTGCTGCTCAGGCAGAACAAACGTTGAAGGCAGAAGATATTGCTGGCAATGTGTATTCTGAATTTGCAAAGAAAGTGAAACTTGGTGGGCAGATCAGAACCAGGGCTGAGTATGCAAATGGTTTTTATCAAACTCCAGTCAATAACGGCACATTACCAGGAGCAACAACTGCTTTAGCAACAGGTGGTGTGGGTGCAAGGGGTGAAGCAACAGATGACAATTATGTTATGAACCAGACAAGACTCTGGGCTGATGCAGATGTTAACGAGCATTTAAGGGTGTTTATCCAATTGCAGGATTCGAGGACGTTTGGCGCTGAGGGAACTACGGTTGGATTTGCAAACGCCGGCGTTGAAAATAGTATCCTTGATATTCATCAGGGCTATTTTGACGTAAAGAAGCTTTTCGACCTTCCATTAACGGTAAGGGTTGGTCGTCAGGAAATCACATGGGGTGACCACCGTGTGATCGGTAACTTTGTATGGTCGAACTATGGCCGTGTATTTGACGGCGGTAGATTCCTCTGGGATACCGATACCATCCACGCTGAAGTAATTGCCACTACGATTGACGAAGACGGCTACTTTGGTGTTGATGGCAGCAACAACTCAGATGAAAGTATGTATGCAGCACAGTTGGCATTTAAGAAACTTGTGCCTGGCGCATTGCTAGAACTTATGTACATCCAGAAAAATGACCAGGATGATTCCGCTACTAATGCAACGCTTGCTGCAACAGGTAACGCCCGCACTGATGCTAATGGCAGCACAGCTAATGGCTCTGGTGTTGTGATTCATGATATTGGCGTTAGGATCGATGGTAAGTTGCCCAACCTGGATGCCGTAGATTACACATTGGAAGCTCATGGGCAGTTTGGTGATTATGGCGGCATGACCCAGCAGGCATGGGCATTTGCTGGTAGGGCAGGCTATACGTGCAAAGAGGTTGCCTGGAAGCCACGCTTTGGTGTTGAATATGATTTTGCATCAGGTGACGATGATTCAACCGATGGTAAACATGAGACCTTTGATAACCTGTATCCTACAAACCACTGGCAGGGTAACTATGGTTTTATCGATTTACTCTCATGGCAGAACATTCATGACTTCAGGGGTAACATAAAGGTTTCACCTACCAGTAAGATGACGGTGCAGGTTGACTATCATTATTATCTGTTAGACGAGGAAGAAGACGGTTGGTACCTTGCAAATGGCTCTCTTGCTACTGCACGTCCAGCCGGCGGTTTTACATCTAACGATGACAATCTGGCACAGGAAGTGGATTTGACGGTGAGTTATGATCTGTATAAGAATGTAAAGATTCTTGCTGGATATTCCTGGTTCGGTGCTGAGGATTGGATAGAGGACAACGTTGGTGACATTAATACCAGTTGGGGTTATTTACAAACCACTGTTACATTCTAATAGTTTCGTGGTTGTTTCATGAAATAAAACATTTAGCTTTAAAATGTTTGTTGAGATTTGCAAATGGGTGTTGCTTCGGCAACACCCATTTTTTTTGGTCAAAAGTTAAAAAAATATTGTTAGGAAAGTATTTAATCTGTGTTATAATTTCGGTGAGAGTAAAGACTACCGCAGAGCGCTGAGATTGTTGAGGATGTGCCATGGGTTAAACAGGAAAATATGAAAACGAAAGAAATAAGAGAAATTATACTTAAAGAGCTTCCTTCAATTATTGAAGAGGATAAAGAAATCCATGACCTCATTCTGCGTCTTTCGAAGGAACACTTTGCAGACAAAGAAAAAACTGATAACCGCTTTGATAAGATACTTAAGGAGTTGGCAGCAGATCGAGAGATACAGATCAAAGAATGGGATGTGCAGAACCAACGATGGGCAGAACAAACAAAGCGATGGGATGAGCAAGACAAGAGATGGCAGGAACAAGCGAAGCGGTGGGAGGAACAAGATAAAAAGTGGGCTGAACAGGCAAGGCAGTGGGATGAAAACAATAAACGTTGGGCTGAGAATGTCAAGCGCTGGGACGAAAACGATAAACGCTGGGCTGCGAATGCCAAACGCTGGGATGAAAACGATAAACGCTGGGAGGAACAGGAGAAGAAGTGGCAGGAAAATCAGCAGATTATTCGAGACATTTTGGAATCAATTAAAGTTTTAAACAGGAAGCATGAACAGTCCATTGGCGCGCTTGGCGCGCGATGGGGATTAAGATCAGAACAATCATTCCGCAATGCCCTGAAAGGAATATTAGGCGAAGTTTCTGAATTAGAAGTGGTAAATGTAGTGGAGTATGATGAAGAAGGAGAAGTTTTCGGAAGTCCAGACCAGATTGAACTGGACTTAATTATCAAAAATGGACTTTTTATGATATGTGAGATAAAGTCGTCCAGGAGCAAGGCAGATATGCATATATTTCACAAAAAAGCAGAGTTCTATCAAAAGAAGCACAACAGAAAAGCGCAACGTTTAATGGTAATCTCACCGATGATTGACAAGAAGGCATCGGAGTTGGCGAGGAATTTAGGAATTCAGACTTACAGTTATGTCGAGGATATAGAACCCAATGCCTTTTCTGTGTGACCCTTGATGCTTAGGAATTTCAAAGTTTGTATCACAGCATGCCAGACAACCCCCTGAATCCCCCTTTGCTAAGGGGGATTTGAGGAAATCCCCCTTAATAAAGGGGGCAAGGGGGTTGTTTTTCACCGGCATTTGTCGTATATCTAAAAAGTCGCTGCCAAAGGCAGCCTAATTTAATACCTTTGAACTTCTATAATTCAAGTGAGCAATAGTCTTTGACAAAAATGAAGAATGTGAACCGCTATTATCCCTCCTTTGATGAATTTCAACAGTTAGCTGCAAAGGGTAACATTGTCCCTGTTTACCGTCAGTTATTTGCAGATACGCTTACACCTGTTTCGGCGTTTCAAAAAGTTTCTGATGTAGAATACGCCTTCTTGCTTGAAAGTGCGGCGGGTGGAGAAAAGATTTCCAGGTATTCAATTCTCGGTATTAACCCTTTTGTAGAGTTTACTTCTTTTGGTCATCGTATTGAAGTAAAACGGGGAGCTGCCAAGACAGAAGTGCTCCATGCTAAAGACCCTTTGGAAATATTGAACAAGGAGATGAGTGCATTTGCTCCCGTACCGGTGAATGGATTGCCTAAATTTTTCTGTTGTGTCGTTGGGTATATTGGGTATGACACGATACGGCACTATGAACGGCTGCCTAATATGCCAAAAGATGATTTGCTGCTTCCGGATATCCAGATGATGTTTTATGATACGGTGATTATATTCGATCATCTGACAAAAACTATGAAGGTTGTTTTTGCTGCGCAGGTCGGTAAGGATAGCCTGGAAAATGTGTACGCTGAGGCAGTTCATAAAATTGATCGTATTATCGAAAAATTACGCACGCCTGTAATGTCTTTGAGCGACGATATCACGTCAAACGGAGAAGTCGATATTCCTTTTTCATCAAACTTCGAAAAGGCCGATTTCCTTAAGGCCGTAGATCGCTGTAAAGAATATATTCGTGCGGGGGATATTTTCCAGGTGGTAATTTCCCAGCGGTTAAAGACGAGAACGCATGCTGACCCATTTAACATATACCGTATCTTGCGAGTTATTAATCCTTCCCCATATATGTTTTATCTAAAGATGGGAAATCTGAAGCTCATTGGATCTTCTCCTGAAGTTATGGTGAAGGTTGATGGGAAAAAGATCATTGTAAGACCAATTGCCGGTACAAGAAGAAGAGGTCGGGATGATTCGGAAGATGCGCTATTCGAACAAGAATTGATTGCCGATCCGAAAGAACGTGCTGAGCACATTATGCTCCTTGATTTGGGAAGGAACGACGTCGGAAGGGTATCGAACTACGGGAGTGTGCATATTGATGAAAAAATGGTGATTGAAAAGTACTCACACGTGATGCATATAACCTCCAGCGTTTGCGGTGAATTACAGGAAAGTAAAACTGCTTTTGATTCCTTGAAGGCATGCCTGCCCGCAGGAACTCTGTCCGGGGCTCCTAAAATAAGGGCAATGGAGATTATTGATGAAATTGAAACAACCAAGCGGGGGCCTTACGGAGGAGCCGTTGGGTATTTCGACTTTTTTGGAAATATGAATACGTGTATTACTATCAGGACGATTGTATTGCATGGTAATGACGCTTATATTCAAGCTGGCGCTGGTATTGTTGCCGATTCCGTTCCTGAACGGGAATATGAAGAAACCCTGAATAAGGCAAAAGGGTTATTGAAGGCGATAGAACTGGCAGAAAAATTACGAACAGCGGACGATATAAAATGAGTATTGCCAGAATTTTACAGATTATAGGGATTATTCTTGTATTGGATGCCCTTTACTTTGGTATTGCAAAAGATTCCATGAAGATGGAGGTTGTTTTCTTATTCATTGGCGGCATGATTTTTTATGTAGGACGTATTTTCGAGAGAAAACGAAAGTGACTTATAGTGATAAATTATTTGGTCTCTGTGTCCGAATACAAGTTGGGTAGAGACAATGCTTATAGGGAACAAAGGGTTAGGTTTTACAATCAAAATTTGTGAGTACCTGTTAAAACGTCCTGACAAATAGTAACGGCGGATATAAAACACCTCGATCTTTGTCGCAATACCTTCCGTGGAACTTCCCGACAGTGCGCCTCATCTTTTTTTGGCGGGAGACTTTTAAGCTCCTTTGCGGTCATAAAAACATTTCTTTTATCTCCAACCTCCGCCAAGCGCCTTATAAATATTTACACTGGCATTAAATTGCTGTTGTTTGATGTTTACTAATTCTAATTTCGATTGGAGGGTGTTTTCTTGTGTTATTAATACCTCCAGGTAGTTCGCTCTGCCAGTTTTGTATAGTTCCGATGATATTTCTATTGATTGAGTTAAAGTTGCCACTTTTTTGGTTGTAAGGCCGTATGCCTGTTCCAAGTTCTTAATATTATTCATTTCGTTATGCACTTCTACATAACCGTTGATAATTGTTTTTTGATAATTATACAATGCTTCTATCTGTGTAGCCTGTGCAGTCGCAAACTGCGCTTTAATTGCACTTCGGTTAATTAACGGGGCGGTTAAGTTGCCAAGTGCGGTGTATGCAATGGATTCAGGCGATCTGAATAAAAATGAGGGATTAAAAGCCTGAAAACCCAATGTCCCCGTAATGTTTAAAGAAGGATAAAATGCCTTCTTTGCCGCCGTTACATCCGCTTTCGTAGCCATCAATTCAAACTCGGCTTGTTTTATATCAGGTCTGTTTCTTAATAAATCTGAGGGAATGCCTACTTTTACCTGAGCAGGTATTTGTTTTGGGAAAATTGATTTTTCACGGATGACAGGTTGTGGAAATCTACCCAATAAGAAATTTATTCTGTTTTCACTCACGGTAATTCTTTGGAGGATTTCGGTTTCCAAAGCCCTTGAATTTAACACTAGCGCTTCGAACTGCTGTACAGCCAACTCAGTGGCTGCGGCAGCTTCTTTTTGAATGGTAACAATAGCAAGCGCCTCTTCCTGTAATTTGATAGTTTCTCTGATGATTTCTAATTCATTATCCAAACGTAATAATTCATAATAGGTAATTGCTATCTCTGAAATTAAGTTGGTAAGCACCATATTTTTCCCTTCGATGCTGCCAAGATAACGGGCAAATGCAGCCTTCTTCTTGCTGCGAAGTTTGCCCCAGATATCCGCTTCCCATGTAGTTTGCAAACCGATAAAATAATCGGGAAGATGAGTAGGTATTTCATGCCCGGGGGTAATCTCTGTTCCTCTGTTTCCGGCGCCGTCCATAGTGTAGCGCCCGAATTTTGTTTGTGAGACAGAACCGCCGCCGGAAATTTCAGGGAACAATGCCCCTTTGCTCAATCTTAAATCTGCCCGTGCAATTTCGATTTTTTGGAAGGTCATCAATACATCCGGGTTATTCTTAAAAGCGGTATCAATCAAACCAATCAATGTGGTATCAGTGAAAAACTGTCGCCAGTCAATCGTTGCTGAATTTATTGAGTCTTTCGTATCTGCAAATGATTCTGGTACCGGTTTTATGGCATCGCCTTCAATGTTTTTTATTGTCTGACAACCTGACATAAGAAAGCATACCGCCATAAATCCACAAACTAATGTATTTTTCGGTTTCCTCATTGTTTTAAATTGTTTCTGTTAATGCTATTTCTTCTTTGGTTACTTTTCTCACAAACCTTTCCGCAAGAGTTGCAAAAATCACATACAACCCCGGAACAATAATTACCCCAAAAATCGTTCCAAACAGCATCCCCCCTGCAGCGGCTGCGCCAATGGTTCTGTTGCCAACGGCGCCTGCGCCGGATGCAAATATCAATGGAATCAACCCGGCAATAAAGGCAAATGAGGTCATGAGGATCGGTCGCAATCTGAGTGTAGCCCCTTCAATGGCGGCTTGCATGGGCGTTCGTCCTTCTCTGTGTTTTAATGAGGCAAATTCAACAATCAGGATGGCGTTTTTCCCTAATAAACCGATAAGCATAATCATGGCTACCTGGGCATAAATATTGTTTTCTAACCCCATGAGCATCAAGAATAAAAACGCCCCGAATGTTCCTGTTGGTAAAGAGAGAATAACGGGCATGGGCAAGAGAAAACTTTCATACTGCGCACACAAAAGCAGATACACAAATACCAAACAGATAAGAAAAATATATATTGCTTCATTGCCTGCTAATATTTCATCACGGCTTATGCCAGCCCAGTCTATGTCGTAACCTTTCGGTAGTTTTTCTTTCGCTACTTCCTGGATGGCTGCAAGAGCGCTTCCACTGCTGTATCCTTTAGCAGCTTCTCCATTCAGCTCTGCCGATGAGTACATGTTGTATCGGGTTATCTGGTCAACTCCATAAACCCTTTCTATTCTTGTAAAGGCAGATAACGGCACCATTTCATCCTTATCATTTTTGACATAAAGCTTGAGTATGTCTTCGGGTTTTGCCCGGTATTCAGGCAATGCCTGTACCATTACCTTGTACATCTGACCAAAGCGGATGAAATTGGTGGCGTATTCACTTCCCAATAAGGTTTGTAAAGTATCCATTGCATTATTAACCGTTACTCCTTTTTGAGCGGCTCTATCATTATCAATATGAACCATGTATTGTGGAAAGCTTGCGTCAAAAACGGTGAAAGCCCTTGCTATTTCTGGTCGTTCTTTCAAATCTTTGATAAACTGGTTTACTACTGTTTCCATTTTTTTGAAATCGCCACTGCCGGTTTTATCCAATAACCTTAATTCAAAACCGCTTGCGTTGCCATAACCTGGCACAGCAGGAGGAGGAAAAAACTCAGTTTTTGCATCTTTAATGTGCTTGGTTTTTTCGGCAACACGTTCAATAATATCATCAACCGTTTCCTTTCGGTATTTCCAGTTTTTTAAGTTAATTAAGCAAGTACCGTAAGTGGCCCCTGTCCCATCGGATAAGATGTTTATTCCTGCTAAGGAAGAAACCGACTCTACGGCTTCTATTCCTTCACATGCCTTTTGTATTTCATTTACCACTTCTTTGGTCCTTTCCAGAGTTGAGCCGGATGGGGTAGTGATACTGGCATAAAATGTTCCCTGATCTTCATTGGGAATAAATCCCGATGGCAGGAGCTTGCCTAAAATGCCTGTTCCCATACAAAATATCAACAATACTGAAAAAGTTATAACCTTACGATTAGCAATGCCACCAAGCAATTTTTGATAGCGTTTAGAAAGATTATTGTACCAGTTGTTAAAACCACCGAAAAAGCGATTCAGCAAGGTTTTCCTGGTATGACTTCCATGGGGATTTTTCAATAATATGGCGCAAAGAGCAGGAGTGAGCGTAAGCGCAATAATTCCCGACAGAACGATAGAAATTGCCATAGTAAGAGAGAATTGACGATAGAAAATACCGGAAGGTCCCGACATAAAAGAAGTAGGTATGAACACCGCAGACATTACCAGGGTAATGGCAATAATGGCACCGCTGATTTCTCTCATCGCCTTTTCGGTGGCTCTCTTTGCCCCGATATTTGAGTGCTCCATCTTTGCATGCACCGCTTCTACCACTACTATGGCATTGTCCACTACAATGCCTATGGCAAGAACCAATGAAAAGAGTGTGATCAGGTTTAAAGAGAAACCTAATAACTGCATGAAAAAGAGGGTGCCAATCAATGAAACAGGTACGGCAAGAGCAGGAATGAGTGTTGAACGCCAATCCTGCAGAAAAATAAATACTACCAACGATACCAGTAAAAACGCCTCAATCAGGGTTTTTAAAACCTTATGTACCGAAGCATCTAAAAACCGGGAAACATCATAGCTCACCTCATAGTCCATGCCCTCAAGGAAAGTAGATGCCTTAATTTCAGCCATCCGCTCTTTCACCTTACTGATTACTTCTCTGGCATTAGAGCCAGGCAACTGTTTCAGGAGAATTGAAGCAGTAGGTCTACCGTTCAGTTTTGACTCTACATCAAAATAAATTGTGCCAAACTCAACTTCGGCGATATCTCTCATGCGAAGTATTTTCCCGTCGGCGGTTGATTTTACAGGAATATTTTCATACTGTTCTTCGGTATTATACCTTCCTGTGTATTTTATTACATACTGCAATGCCTGTCCTGTCTTATCTGAGCTTTCTCCCACCTTTCCCGGCGCCGCTTCTACATTTTGCTCCTGTAATGCCTTCCGTACATCATCCGTAGAAATATTATAAGCGAGCATTTTATCGGGCTTTAGCCAAACACGCATAGCATATTCCCTGGCTCCCAATATATCTGCATAACCGATCCCATCAATTCTTTTTAATTCTGCCAGTATATTAATATCAGCAAAGTTGTAGAGGAACTTTTCGTCTAGAGTTGTATCAGTGCTGAAAATGTCTAAATACATCAGCATAGCCCTTTCTTCCTTCTCAATTTTCACTCCGGTTTTTATTACTTCCGAAGGAAGTTCGTCCATTACAACAGCCACCCTGTTTTGAACATTTACTGCAGCAACATTATAGTCGGTGTCTGATTCAAATATAATTTGTATTACACCCACACCATCGTTTCCGGCAATAGACGACATATATTTCATGCCAGGAACGCCATTGATAGCACGTTCCAAAGGCACAATGGCTGCTTTTGTGACAGTTTCAGCGTTGGCGCCGGCAAACTCAACGGTAACAATTACCGAGGGCGGCGCTATATTGGGAAATTGCGTCATTGGCAATTGGGTTAAAGACAATGCCCCAAGCAGGGTGATGATTAAAGATATTACTATGGATAAAACGGGTCTGTGAATAAATTTTGCAGTCATTATTTTTCTCTATTTAATTTTTGGCCATAACCGTGGTTTGTTCTTTTGATTGTTCTGCCAGTATTTGTTTCATGGAAATAACTTCAGGAATTATCTCATCTCCTTCTTTCACCAGTTGAATGCCTTCGTAAATAATTCTGTCATTGGAAGATAATCCGGATTCAATTACATATAAGTGAGGAATGCGAAGCTTCGGGACTATGCCTCTCATTTTTACTGTGTCATCGGAATCTACCGTAAATACATATATTTTGTCCTGAATTTCAAAGGTTGCTTTTTGCGGGATTATCAAGGCGTTTTTTTCTTCTTTTGTTATTCTGACTTTGCCGCTGGAGCCGTGTTTTAAAAGGAGGTCCGGATTAGGAAAACATGCCCTGAAAGCTATGTTTCCGGTATCTTTGTCAACTGTCCCTGTAACGGTTTCAATACATCCGTTGTAATTATGAATTTCATCGTTAGCTAATACTAATGTTATATCATTCTTCTTTTCTGTGTCTATGAGTGTGGTAAAATCTAGATATTCTTTTTCAGATACGTTGAAATAAGCAAATACCTTTTTGTTATCTGAAAGGGTAGTTAACAGAGTTCCTTCATCAACCAAACTTCCGGCTTTATTGGGAATTCTGTCTATTATTCCATCAAATGGCGCCTTTATTACGGTATAAGACAGATTTAACTCAGCGCTTGCCACATAGGATTTCGCCTCATTAACTTTTGCACGAAGCGCATCCAGTTTAGCCCGAGCCATTTCAAGCTCCGTTTTTGAGACGATATTTTTTTCTACCAGTATTTTTACATTCTGCAAATCCAGTTCGGCAGTTTTTGCATCTGCAATGGCGCTTTTCAGCATTGCCTTAGCCTTTAATGCATCCACTTCATATTCCTGGCGGCTTAAGCTAAAAAGAATTTGTCCGGCTTTTACGATTTCACCCTCATCAACATGGATTTTTTCGATATATCCTTTAACCCTGGCCCTTAGCTCTACGTGCCGGAAAGAATGTATATCGGCAACATAATCATTCGTATATGCCGTATCCATAACAATAGGATTTGTAACAGGGTATTTTTCCCGATTATCGCTAATTTCTTTATCTGATGAGCATGCGCTTATGAATAAAACAGCCCAAACACCCAAGTACATGAATTTTTTCTTCATAGAGATCATTGAATAATAAAAAAAGTGATAGAAAATTGTTTTTTCCTTAAGGAGAAACTGTAAAATGGGTAATAAAACAAAAAATGATAGGGAAATGTTCCAAGATTAATTATAGATACTTTGAATTTCAAGTTTTACTTGTAATTACTCTTGAATCATAATACTTAGGTTTGTCAGGAAATAACATATGCACAATGAGGTAATTATGTGTATGCTAAATTAGACAAATCAGTGATTTGGTATCTGTTGTAACGGAAGGCGGCAGAATTAACCGTTATGTTTTTCCTCGATAATCTCTGCCGTGAAGGTATAAATTTCCACATCGCCATATTTCCACGAGTCACTCGATAAACCGGCCTTACCTGAACAGCAGTGCGACAAAAATTCCTCCTTGCTCCACCCGGTTTCTGTGGCAACCTGCGGCAGGAAACATCCTATTTGAGGCCCCCTTTTTATAAATATACCGTGTTTGCCAAGTTCAAAATCAAGCGGATTCTGAATTGGTTTTAAGGGAGATAATACGGATATCTCAATTTCGAGGTGGTTCAATTCTGAGGGTTTTATGCGATTGAATTCGAATCGAGGGTCTTCCGTTGCCGAGGAAATGGCTATCTCTGATACTAATTGGTAAAGGGGAGTGTCGGAAACGAATCGACCGATACAGCCGCGAAGGTTCCCGTGAGTTTTCAGAGTGACAAAAGCGCCTTGTAGTTCTTGAAGGTCTGGATGATTACAGGCAATGTGTGAGATTGGCATCCTTTTTACGGCAGCCTCAATACTTTTCCTGGCGATATCTAAAAGAATTTTTTTCGCCTGTTCATCCAAGGGAATAAGCGCCTCTATAAATGAAGAATTCAAGGAACTGAGTTTCTTGAAGAATTTGGGGATTAGGTTTTTTCTCCCTCGTGGAATACATTTGCAGTGAAAACAAAAAATTCCATTTCGTCGTCCTTCCATGCATCAGGAGACAGTCCTGCCTTTCGGCAGAGTTGGCAGAGGGTTTCTGTTCTGTCCCATCCTTGTTCATCGGCAACTTGGGGGAGAAATACGGCGCTGGCTTGTCCCTTGCGTATTACAATGCCCTCTTTGCCTACGATGAATTCATCCGGTCCGTTTATCTTTTTCATTTGGCTCAAAACTGAAATCTCGATGGTAATATCTTGAACCTCCCTGGCTTCCACTGGAGTAAATCGCCAGTCGTTAGCTGATGAGTTGATGGTGTTCTCAATTACGGCGTGGGAAAGGGGTGACCTGGGTACTATGTAACCAATGCAACCGCGAAGTTCGCCGTGTTTTTTTAATGTCACAAACACCCCGTATTTCTCCTTTAGTCTTGGGGGAAGCGCGTATTCTGTTTGGTCGAATTTTGGAGGAGTTCCCGTTTTTGTATATGTTTCCAGGGTACTTCTGGCTAATGATAGCAGCAGTGATTTTTCTTTGTTGGTTAAACAGAAAGACTGGTTATTGTCCGGTGTTTCCGTTTTTGGGATATAGTGTCCGGATTTGGTTTCCAAAGGTTTGGTGAATAAAACGGATGCATAACTTACCGAAAATGAGAAATTGTTGGATTGATGCCCCGACGTGTCGTAGTTCAAAATTTCACCTTGTGCTTCGCTAGGCAATAATTTTAGCAGTAACGCAATTGGAATAATACCGCAAGCATTAATGCCTGTTTCCTTTCTATATATCCTTAGTCCTTCGAAATCCTTAGAAAGAATTTTGTCAAATGCGCCATAGTCCAGTGAACGGACGTTTTTTTCTATGTCCTTTCTGAAAGGGACGTAGCCATATCCTTCTCCATAATGGGTAAAATCAGAACTTACTACCACCAGTGTCTTATCATCCATTAACGGTCGAATAGCGTTGGCAACCTGGTCGTAGTCATTGTCTACTAACACACCAACGATAACAGGGACTAATTTAAAAGTGCCGAGGGCCATTTGTAAGAAGGGCAACTGAGTTTCTAATGAGTGTTCTCCTTTGTAAGCGCCTTCATAAGTTCCAAAAAGTTTAGGAGATTGAAGGGAAGCATCGGGTTTTGATTCTTTAGAGGAGTTCAGGAGTTGATTACACGCATCCTCATCCACAGGAATAACGCCTAAAGGTGTTTTAAAGTTTTTCACAGGGAGAATAGAGATGCCTCGAAACCGTTTGCCGCTCATAAAATGGCTGGGAGCCAGGATAATGACCCTGTTAAATCCTGCATCTTTGATAGCGCTGTATCCGTAAGCTGCCACCTGGCCTGAATATTGATACCCTGCGTGAGGTGAAATAATGGCAACGGGTTTGCCTTTTAGCGGCTGTTTGGGTATCTTTTTAAGAAAGGTGTCTACCTGTTCTTTCAAGACGGTTTCGTTCCCGGGATAAAAGCGTCCCGCTACCTGAGGTTCCCAAACCTGAGATGTCTCTGTTTCAGCAAACAGTAATGACGGGGTTAGCAGGGCAACGAAGAGAGATATTGGTAAGAATAGCGATTTCATAACCTTTCCTTTATTTGAATAATTTAATGAGTACAAAACTTCCAACAAGGATTACTACGAAAGCTATAGAGATAATGTTGAAGTATTTATCTATGAAACTCTTAATTTTAGGTCCAAATAGATAAACAAGCCCTGCTACAATGAAAAACCTCCCGGAACGGCTGACAACCGATGCAATAATAAATGTCCAGAAATTTATCTTACACACGCCTGCCGCAATGGTAAATACCTTATATGGGATGGGTGTGAACCCGGCAATAGCCACAGCAGCGAAGGCGTTGGCGTTATACTTATCTTTAACATAGTTAAATTTATCCGTAACCCCGTAAAGATTCAGGATGGGCAGTCCTATATGCTCAAAGAATTGGTATCCGATAAAGTAACCGAAACAGCCGCCTAAAACAGACCCTGCCGAGCAAATCGCTGCATATTTGAAAGATTTTTTTGGCAGTGAAAACGCAAGCGCCATCAGGAGTACGTCCGGTGGTATCGGGAAGAAAGAGGATTCACAAAAAGCCAGTGCAAAAAGGGCAATAGATCCATAAGGAGTATGTGCCCAGTGTAACGTCCACTCATAAAGCCTTCTGTGTAAACCTGCTTTTTTAACCTGTGGTAATTCTAATTGTTCTGTATGATCCATGTAAACTCCTTACGGTAAGACTAAATAGAGATCAGTTCAATTTTTTTCTGAAGTAACATCGTAGCACAAACTCCATTCCCAGTCACTAAATTTTTATTATGGTAAATTTTTCCCACCCCACATGAAGGACTGTTACTTTTCAAGTATGCTTTTTTGATGCTGAAGAGCGTTGCCAGCTTTTCTGTTTCGACAGCGCCCTTAATAAATTGAGCAGTGACATCATTGTTGACCTCGTTGATCACTTTTGACCTTCCTTCTAATACGTCTTTCCCGTCACCATGAGTAATCCAGGCACGATGTCTTGGTGTGGGTAATCCACCAAGCTGTTCAGGACAAAAGGGAATGATGTGGATGTTTCTTAGAGAGGAGATAAGAGATTCATTGGTTCTTGATTGTCCGTCGAATCGACAGTTAAAACCCCAAAGACATGCACTGACTAAAATCATGTGGTACAAAGTAGTTTAAATAAGGGAGGCAAAAACAGTTAACTATAAAAAAATTTCAACATAACGCCATGTGAAAGTCAAGTGAAATCTAAACAACGGCAAAGAGTTTTAATTTGACAATAAGAAGCTTTTCGCTATAATAAAAAGGCTTAATATTGTTTAGAACGAGAATGGTTTATCTTTTGGAGAATAAGCACTTGCGCAGTGATAAAATTACCAAGGGACTCGAGCGTGTTCCAGCCCGGGCGCTCTTGTATGCAACAGGTCTTAGTAGAGAAGATTTAGGCAAACCGTTTATCGGGATTGCAAGCAGCTTTACAGATCTCATTCCCGGTCATATACACATGCGGTCGCTGGAAAGAGCAATTGAAAAAGGAATTCATGCGGGCGGAGGGATCAGCTTTATCTTTGGTGTTCCAGGTATTTGTGATGGAATTGCAATGGGACACGAAGGGATGCATTATTCACTTGCATCGAGAGACCTTATTGCCGATATTATCGAATGTGTAGTAAATGCCCACTGCCTGGACGGACTGGTAATGTTGACAAACTGTGATAAGATTACTCCGGGGATGTTGATGGGCGCTGCCAGACTAGACATTCCGGGGGTTGTTGTGACCGCAGGGCCGATGATCTCCGGTCGATCCGGGAAACAGAAGCTGTCTTTGGTAAAAGACACCTTTGAAGCAGTG
Organism: Planctomycetota bacterium; assembly: GCA_016873155.1. Lineage (GTDB taxonomy): Bacteria > Planctomycetota > Brocadiia > Brocadiales > Brocadiaceae > Wunengus. The sequence continues at coordinate 29,291 of VGXX01000016.1, forward strand.
GGAAGAAGGCGTAAGGGGGAGATTACAGATGACCAGCTATCCTGTCTTGAGATGGAGGCGTGTCCGGGCCCTGGTTCATGTCAGGGACTTTA
>VGXX01000017.1 GCA_016873155.1 Planctomycetota bacterium
CTTACTGATTGAAGCAGAAAAGCGCATTAAGCGAATTGTTATATATACTACAATAGAAATTTTATAGAAGAATTTTACAAATATCATAAAGTTCTTTTGAGTGATGCAGCACTTTCTGGTAAAATAATTTATAACAATTATCGAAGGCATAAATGCGAAGGACTTTTCGACTCATTTCATGGATGATTTCCAAATCTAAAAAAGTGTAAAGTAAAATTAAATGTTAAAATAGGAGTATACATGTTCAAAGATTTCAAAAAGATACAGTTCAAAATGCCTAAGAAATTCTCCGTCTGGCATATTATCATCGCCTTTGGCTTCTTCATCCTCCTGCAGATGTATTTGATGAATCCCGGAGTAAGGAACATTACCTACAGTGATTTTAAAAGGCTGGTCAAAGATGGGAATGTGCTGGAATGTTATATTACGAATACGATGATTCGCGGCAAACTGCGAGAGATAGAACGGGGTACGACAAAAAACGCTGTTTTCATCACCGCCCGCGTGGACGACCCGGAGATGGTGAATGACCTGGAATCCATGGGCGTAAGGTACGCAGGACAATACGAAAGCCCGTGGTTTAAAACGTTTTTTTTCTCATGGGTGGTACCTTTACTCATTTTATTCGTAATCTGGCGTTTTGTTTTTAAACGATTCGGTCCTGCCAGTAGTATTATGACCTTTGGCAAAAGCAAAGGGCGTCTGTATGCCCAGGAAGACCTAAATGTAACCTTCGACGATGTGGCGGGCATCGATGAGGCAAAGGAGGAACTCCAGGAAATTATCGAGTTTCTGAAGACCCCTGAAAAATTCCGTGCCCTGGGTGGGAAAATACCGAAGGGTGTTTTGCTGGTCGGCGCACCGGGAACAGGGAAAACCCTCCTGGCAAAGGCCGTTGCCGGCGAGGCGGGTGTTCCTTTCTTTAACATGAGCGGTTCAGAATTCGTAGAAATGTTCGTTGGCGTGGGCGCCGCACGGGTGAGGGATTTGTTTAACCAGGCAGACCAGAAAGCGCCCTGCATTATCTTTATCGATGAACTTGACGCCCTGGGCAAGGCGCGAGGCATAAATCCTATGGGTGGGCACGATGAGCGGGAACAGACGCTGAACCAATTGCTGGTAGAAATGGACGGGTTTGATTCCAACAAAGGCGTAATTATCATGGGCTCTACCAACCGCCCGGAAATGTTAGACTCCGCCCTTCTGAGACCCGGCAGGTTTGATCGCCAGGTGGTTGTTGACCGGCCAGACCTCCACGGACGAGAAGCAATCCTTAAGGTGCACGCAAAGGGGGTGAAACTGGAGAAGGAAATCAATTTACACTCCGTTGCAGCCATGACTCCGGGATTTGTCGGCGCCGACCTTGCCAATCTCGTCAATGAAGCCGCCCTGCTTGCGGCAAGGCGAAACAAGAAGGTTGTGGGTATGCCGGAATTTGAAGAGGCAATTGACCGTATCATGGCAGGTCTCGAAAAGAAGAAACGATTGATGAATAAAAAGGAGAAGGAGATTGTAGCCCATCACGAGTCAGGCCATGCGCTGGTTGCCTGCTCTTTGCCGCACGCAGATCCGGTGCGAAAAATCTCTATGATTCCCCGCGGCATCGGAGCTCTTGGATATACCTTACAAAAGCCTACTGAAGACCGATATCTGATGACGAAAGCCGAACTCCTGGATCGCATCGCCATTTTACTGGGGGGAAGAATCGCAGAGGAAATTATCTTTAACGAAATATCAACAGGCGCACAGAATGATCTGGAAAAGGCTACCGAAATTGCTAAGATGATGGTGAAAGAATATGGAATGAGTGATAAAATGGGTCTGGTAACATTCGAACAAGGCGACAGACCGCTCTTTTTGAGTGGAGGATTTGCTGCCAGCAAGGAGTACAGCGAGGAAACCGCACGAGAAATTGATCTTGAAATAAAGAAGATCGTGGATGAATCGTTCCATCGTGTCAAGACGTTGTTAACTGAAAAAAAGGAAATATTACAGGGTATGGCAAAGACACTCATGGAAAAAGAAGTTATCGAGGGAGAAGAATTAAAGAAGCTTTTAGAGGAACTTCACAAAACCAACGGGAAAAAAGAACTATGCTAAAAAGATATGTTACCAGATATAAATACTGTGCTATTGGTTTCATTATTGCCGCAAATTGCGCCGTAGTAAGTATTTTTAGGTTGGAAGGAACTATCTTCGGTTTAGTAGTTCTGGCTTTTTGTTGTACCTTACAGTTTTTCATTCATAGCGAGGAGATCAATGAATCTACCGAGAACAAAACGAATACCGTATCTGAAAAGTTATTCCACAGCGTCATGAATATTATTCCGGAGATTGTGTACATTTCCATGTTTGACGGCTCTGTAAAATATATCAGCGACGGGATAGAAAAGGTGGTCGGACACAAGCCGGAGGAAATTTACAAGACGCGAAATATCTTACTCCAACTGGTACATCCGGAAGACAGAGAAAGGGTATCGGCACAAATCCAAAAATTACAGAACGGAAGCGACTCAACGATAGAATATCGGTTATTAAAAAAAGACGGGGCTTATGTGTGGGTCTCCGATTCCCTGAACAGCGTCAAGAACGAATGGGGCAATGTAACCCATTACCATGGTATTTTAATGAATATAGACGAAAGGAAATTACACGATAAGAATTTGCAGAGCTTGAATGCGAGGATACACCAACTAAACGATATGGTCAATCAGCATGCCGTACGCGATAGTTTAACCAACGTCTATAACAGGCGATATTCGCTTGTAATCCTTCAGAATGAGTTTAACCATGCGCGAACACAAAATAAGCCGTTATCTTGTGTCCTGATGAATATCGATCACCTTGAATCAATTAACAATCGATATGGATATTTTATGGGGAATCGCGTCCTTATAGAGATTGCAAGGTGCATACAAAAACACATTAAGTCATCTGATATAATTTCGCGGTTTGGGGATAGCGAGTTTTTAATCATATTACCGGAAATCAATAAAGAAGAACTCAAGCGAATATCGGGTTTGTTGGCAAACGAGATTGAGAAGTGTCTCGTAAAAGATGAAGAGAAAAACATGAAAATTAACTTCAGGGTAACGGCAGGGGCTGGTTCCATTACCACGGCGACCAAAAGTATTACCGATCTGATTGAGCAGGCGAGTCGGGCACTTTACGCCGCCAAAGGTGCGAAAAAGACATAACTCGATTGTATAGGAATTTTCATTTTATTTATGCGGCTTTGCGGGTGGTAGCAGGCATAAAATCCCCCTTAGACTTCGTCGTGAGATCAGTCGAACGAAAAGGGGGCAAGGGGGTTATAAAAACTCAGGAAAAACACAACCCCCTATGTCCCCCTTTGTTAAGGGGGATTTGGGGGTTGTTCCCCTTTATTAAGGGGGACTTAGAAGGACTAATTTAAAAATCGACCGGAAAACAAATAGGAAATGACGAAGAAGGCAAATTTTTCTTTTCACAGACGGGATGATGGAGTCCTGCCGGAAGTCATTAGCATCATTCCGCTGAAGGATGATGTAGTTTTTCCGCATCTGATCCGTCCGTTATCCCTGTCAGGAGAAGAAACGGTAAAGGCGCTAAACGAAGCGATTTCCAGAAATGAACTCATTGGTATTGTGGCGCTAAAGTACGATGTTGAATCCCCGAAACATACAGACTTTTACGATGTCGGCACGGCAGCAAAGATCGTCCAGGTATTCGAATCTACCTCCGACAATATAAAATTTCTTGTAGAAGGCGTGGTACGGATCAAGGTCGTAGAATATCTGCAAACCGAGCCGCATTATAAGGCGCGAATACAAGAACTTCGGGAATTTACAGAAAAATCTGAAACGATCGACGTCCTTGTACAAAGCGTAAAGACGCTTTTTAAACTGAGCGCCATGCTTGGGAAGACGTTGCCGAAAGACATAATTCCTATGATCGATAACGTCAATAATCCCTCAATGCTGGCTGACCTGGTAGCCATTTATTTAGAATTGTCTATTGACGAAAAACAAAAACTGTTAGAAATGATTGATCCGCAGAAACGATTGAGGATCGTATTCCATTACCTGAACAAAGAAGTGCAAATACGAGAGGTTCAGGGAAAGATCGACGATGAAGTTGCTAAAGAAATGACCAAGGCCCAACGTGAGTACTTCCTGAGAGAGCAATTAAAGGCAATCCATAAGGAGCTTGGGAAAGACGACCCTCACATGGAAGAAATCAACAAACTGGAAGAAAGAATCAAAGAGGCAAAGATGCCGAAGGAGGTAGAAGAAGTGGCCATCAAGGAATTGGAAAGGCTACGGGATATTAATCCTGCATCGGCCGAGTACCCGGTTTCCCGGACATATCTGGATTATCTTATTAATATCCCGTGGAACAAAAAGACCGTAGACAATCTTGACATCCATCAGGCGGAAAAAATCCTGGATGAAGACCACTACGGCCTTGAGAAGGTCAAAGAGCGTATCCTGGAATTCCTGTCTGTGCATAAATTAAAGGAAAAACTGAAAGGTCCCATCCTCTGTTTTTGCGGCCCGCCGGGGACAGGAAAAACGTCATTAGGTAAATCCATTGCGCGCTCTTTGGGGAGAAAATTTATTCGCATCTCTTTAGGAGGCATTCGCGACGAGGCTGAAATCAGGGGACACAGACGCACCTATGTTGGCGCATTGCCCGGGCGCGTGATGCAGGAAATCTGTCGTGCAGGATACAGCAACCCTGTTTTCATGCTTGACGAGATTGACAAAATCGGAGCCGATTTCAGAGGCGACCCGGCTTCTGCCCTGTTGGAAGTTCTGGACCCTGAACAAAACTTTAGTTTCGTAGATCACTATCTTGACGTCTCCTTTGATCTTTCTAATGTGTTATTTATCACAACGGCCAACATTCTCGATACGGTTCATACCGCACTGAAAGACCGGATGGAAGTCATATATCTTCCCGGATACAGCGAAGACGAGAAATTGAAAATAGCCCAACAATTCCTGATCCCAAAACAAATCAGAGAAAACGGCCTGGAAGAACATCCCGTTATATTCCAGGACCAGTCTATTTACAAGGTAATTCGGGAGTATACCAGAGAGGCGGGGCTGAGAAACCTCGAGCGGGAGATTGCGTCAATCTGCAGGAAAATTGCAAAGGAGATTGTTGCCGGCGAACCGATCACAAATGAAATAAAACCGGAGGGTGTGGAGAAATTCCTTGGCCCGAGAAAGTTCTTTTATCAGGTTACCGATGAAGAAGACCGTATCGGCGTAGTTACCGGCCTCGCATGGACAGAAACAGGCGGCGACATCATCTTTGTGGAAGCATCCCGAATGAAGGGTGAAAAGGAGCTGACCCTCACGGGACAATTAGGTGACGTCATGCAGGAATCGGCCATTGCAGCGCTCAGCTATATCCGCAGCAATGCAAAACGACTGGGTATCGATGAGAATTTTTATGATACCTCAGAAATCCACATCCATGTCCCTTCCGGCGCAATACCTAAAGACGGGCCTTCTGCAGGCATAACCATGTGTATGGCGCTTGTTTCACTGCTGACAGGCAGACATGCAAGGAGAGAAGTTGCGCTCACCGGTGAAGTCACGCTGACGGGAAATGTGTTACCCATTGGAGGAGTCAAGGAAAAGGTGCTTGCAGCCATAAGGGCAGGCGTAAAGACGATTGTGCTCCCCTTAAAAAATAAGGATGATTTTGAAGAGATTGGTGCAGAAATTCGCAGCAAAATCCAATGCGTTTATATCCAAAAAATTGATGATGCCGTTAATACGGTATTAGTTTAATTGCAATGGAAGACCACCCCTTCATCGTTCGACTGAGCTCACGACGAAGTCCCCTCCTTGCGAAGGAGGGGACTAAGGGGAGGTGCAGAAATAACATCCTTCCGATTTCCTCCTTGCGAAGGAGGGGATTGAGGGGTGGTTCTAAGTTCAAAAACAATAAAAGGAGGAAACAGCGTGATCAATATAAAAAACATCCTCTGCCCGATTGATTATTCGATTTATTCGGAAAAGGCATTAAACTATGCAATAGAATTTGCTGGAAAATATGGGGCAAAGCTTTTCCTGATACACGTGCTGGATATTCGCGTTTACGACATTAACGATCCGGACCTGTATAATGTCAATATCGTCGACAAAGAGACTATTAATAAACTGAGAGAGAGGCTGCTCAAGTGCGTCAATGAAGATACGAAAGGAAAAATATCGGTTGAGGCCATCGTTCTGCAAGGTGTCCCTTTTGCCGAAATTATCAAGGCATCAAAGGAATACGACATTGACCTGATTGTGCTCGGCACGCACGGCAGGACAGGTCTGTCTCATGCAATCATGGGAAGTGTTGCAGAAAAAGTCGTACGCAAATCTCCCTGCCCGGTGCTTACCGTCCGGCATCCCGAACATGATTTCGTAATGCCATAACAAATCATGCCAAAAGCATGATTTGTTATTCTGTCAAATGGTTTTCTGGATAATTATATGCCTAAATATATACTTATAGATCATACGGCAGATATAGGAATCGACGTATTTGGGACAACAATCGAAGAATTATTCACAAATGCAGCCTTTGCCCTGTTCGATATCATAGCGGACTTATCCACAGTAGAATGTAAGGCCGAATATCAAGTAAAAATCTCAGGAGTAGACAGAGAACAACTGCTCGTTATCTGGTTAAGTGAATTGTTGTACTTGCATGATGTAAAATACGTGCTTTTCAAGGATTTTCGTATTACGGACATGAAAGAAAATCAATTGACCGCATCCGTATCCGGCGAAGTGTTTGACGATAATAAACACGTAATTAAGACAGAGATAAAAGCCGTCACATATCATGGTTTATCAATCGTGCAGGAAAATCACCGGTGGAAAGCACGGGTCATATTTGATTTATAGTAACTCTTTAGCCAACTGGATATGTGCCCGACATTATTGGAATATCATTTCAGTTGGCTAAAGAGTTACGTTTAAAATATTTTATTATTCATAAAAATTGTGTTTATTTATAGCTAATCAATATCTAAAGTTATCATGTAGGATGGGTGAAGCGATAGCGCACCCATCAATAAAAAGGCGCAGAGAATACAAAGTGAATGAGAAAGAAATTACGATTTGTGAAGTACAATTTACGATTTTCGAATGCTGAATTAAATCTCAAATCGTAAATCTAAAATTGTAAATGGGGGTTTTTATGGCAGATGATAAATATAAAATTCAAAAGATAGATGACTACCGCTGGCGCATCCCCAGGGAAGGCAAGATGCGGGTAGACGGCATCGTGTACGCAGACAAACACATGCTGGAAGAAATTCAGAAGGACGAAAGCCTGCAGCAGGTGATTAATGTCTCTTATCTTCCGGGGATTGTAAGCCATTCGCTGGCAATGCCCGACATCCATTGGGGGTACGGGTTTCCCATCGGCGGCGTAGCGGCGTTTGATATGGACGAAGGCGTGGTTTCCCCCGGCGGCGTTGGATACGACATTAACTGCGGGGTAAGGTTGCTCAGGACAGGGCTGTATCGTGTTGAGATTTCAGGCAAGCTCGAATCGGTAGTCAACACCCTGTTTGCCAATATTCCCTCCGGTGTTGGGTCGCATCGCAAGGATTTAAAACTTACACAACAGGAGGAAAAAAACGTACTCAAAAACGGGGCTCGATGGGCGGTATCTCAGGGTTATGGAACAAAGGACGACCTGGAACATATCGAAGAAAAGGGATGCATCCCGGGCGCTGACCCGGAATTAATTTCGGATCGCGCCCTGGAAAGGGGCCGGGCACAGTTAGGCACTCTTGGTTCCGGAAACCACTTTGTAGAGGTTGGCTATGTATCAGAAGTTTACAACGAAGAAATTGCCCGCGCATTGGGACTCGAAAAGGACGGTATTACTATAGTAGTTCATACAGGATCAAGGGGGCTGGGTTACCAGGTATGCGATGACTTTTTACGTGTCATGATCGACGCATCCCGGAAATATAACATTGAACTGCCCGACCGGCAGCTCTGCTGCGCCCCGATTAACTCTTATGAGGGACGCAACTACCTTGCTGCGATGGCCTGTGCAGCCAACTATGCATTTGCCAACCGGCAGATGATTACCCACTGGGTCCGGGAATCCTTCGAGAGGGCATTACACGTAGACCCTAAGGAATCCAGAATATCGCCGGTGTATGATGTCTGTCATAATATCGCTAAATTCGAGGATCATATCGTAGATGGCCAGAAAAAGCGGCTGTGTGTTCACCGTAAAGGCGCAACCCGCGCATTCCCACCGAATCATCCTGATACTCCGGATGCATACAAATCAGTGGGACAACCCGTACTAATACCGGGAGACATGGGACGCTGTTCTTATGTGCTTGTTGGAACTGAAAAAGCTTATTCCGACACCTTTGGCAGCACGTGTCATGGGGCGGGGAGGGTTATGAGCAGGGGACAGGCGACACGGGTTACCAAAGGCAGAAATATTGCTGAGGAGTTGAAATCGCAGGGAATCCTTGTCCGTGCCGATAGCCGGGCCACACTCGTTGAAGAGGTGCCAGAGGCGTATAAAGACGTAACAGAGGTTGTGGACGTGGTAGACCATGCAGGCATCGGTAAGAAAGTCGTCCAACTAAAGCCGATGTGTGTTATTAAAGGATAGCCCACTTGGAGTAATCTTTGATTTTTGGTAGTTTTTTAAGGAATTACCTTTAAGAAAATTATCAAGGATTACTATCCAGATTTAGGAATAGAAGATATCAAGGCTTGTATTCAATATGCATTGGACTTGATTAGGGAAGAAGAAATATATGCGAAAGTAAGCGAATGAAGTTCATGATATATTACAGAAAATCTTAGAAAAATATACTGAAAATGTTTTAAAAACGACTTTTTGTGTGGTTGAACCTCATAGATACCGTATCCGCCATTTTTACAAATAATATTTTAAATGGTGCATTTTGAATGCTTCACAAAACACCGACAAATACGCTGCAGACAGGTTTCACATGGTACAATACCATTTGGTAAGCCGTGGTATCCATGATGAGCGTGTATTGAAGGCGATGTCAGAGATACCCAGGCATGAGTTTGTGCCTGAATCGTACAGGCACGCTGCGTATGAGGACTGTCCATTGCCCATAGGAGAAGGGCAGACCATTTCACAACCCTTTATGGTAGCCATTATGACGCAATGCCTGGAATTAAAAGGTGAAGAGAAGGTATTGGAAATCGGCACGGGATCCGGCTATCAGGCTGCCGTCCTGAGCAGGCTCGCAGGTCATGTTTATACCATCGAAAGACACGAAGCCCTTGCATTAAAAGCAAAACTCGTTTTACAAGAAACGGGATGTAATAACGTGGATGTCATCACAGGAGACGGAAGTCTTGGACTGCCGGATAAAGCGCCTTTCCAGGGGATTATTATTACAGCCTGTGCACCTCATATCCCAAAGAGTTTGATAGACCAGCTCGAAATCGATGGACGATTGGTAATACCTATTGGAAACCCCTATAATCAGGTATTACATCGGATAGTAAAAACGGGGCAGGGAATTAAAAGTCAGGGTATTCTTGAGTGTGCCTTTGTGCCCTTAATTGGCAAAGAAGGCTGGAAGATGGAATGATATTATCGCGGCAGTGCCTCATCCAAACAACCACCCCACTCCCCTCCTTCGCAAGGAGGGGATTAAGGGGAGGTAAGATTAATAGCTTACAATTTCTCCCCTAGCAAATGGGGAATAAAGTAAAGCGAACTTAAGTTCGCTTTACAGCATAAGGGAGGGAAAATTCCCTCGCCCCTTGTGGGAGAGGATCTGTGTGAGGGGTGTTTTCGTATCAATACTGTGCTCGGAAACAAACTTGATGTTAAGGAATTTCAAAGTTCCTACAAGGTCTCTAATACACCAGGGTTTTTCTTTGTGGCTTTGTGTCTTAGTGGTGAAAAAGTTGCCGAATGCCTGATGTAACCATGGATGACAAAAAAACTGCAATTATAAAAATCCTGGAAATGGCCATTATTGAAGAGATAAAGGCAAAGAATTTTTATTTCAAAATGTCCGCTCAATTGTCCAATAACGAGGCGCAGTCTCGTTTCAGACACATGGCAGAGGCTGAACAGGAACATGAAGATATCCTCAAGGCATGGTATGAAGAGACGTGTGGTTATCCCTTTGATGCGTCAAAAGCACAGTCAAAAGAATACAAACTAGATATTACCGAACCTGAACATAACGCCACGTTTCTCGATATCCTGAAATTAATTGCAAAAGTAGAGAATAAGGCATTTCATTTTTATAAAGAGGCAGCCCTCCTGGCGAGGACACCTGAGGAAAAACGGATGTTTGAAAGATTGGCCTCTCTTGAACAGATGCATGCAGACCAATCCCGAATCGAGGTGCAGATGGCTGCAGACGAATCGTTTCATTTCTCAGAGGACGACATACCCTGGAAAATATAAAATTTTGAAGGAAGACAAAATTGCCTAGAGATATACCTGTTGGCAACGGTTCATTACTGGTTGCATTCGATGCGGACTACACTATCAGAGACTTCTATTATCCGCGCGTAGGAAAGGAAAACCACGCGCTGGGCAATCCCTGCCGGTTCGGTGTGTGGACGCGGGAAGGGTATTCGTGGATCAATGCACGGGAGTGGAAACTCGCCTTAGGATATATGAAAGAAACCCTCGTAACCAATGTACGGGCGTTTCATGAAAGGCTGGGTCTTCAGCTTACCTGCAACGACGTCGTTGATTTCGAGAAAAATATTTACATGCGCAAGGTGACCGTCCGAAACTTTAAAAGTAATGAAAGAGAAGTCCGTCTTTTCTTTCATCAGGACCTGAGTGTAATGGAGAACGAGGTTGGAGACACGGTATTTTACGATGCAAAACTGAATTGTCTCATCCACTATAAAGGTCCCAGATATTTCTTAATGAATTGTTCTGCCGGCGATGTATGGGGCGTCAGAGAATATGCAACCGGAATCAAGCGGCACCGTGGCGCTGAGGGCACCTGGCGGGACGCTGAAGACGGCGTCCTGGAGGGAAACCCTATAGCGCAAGGCTCTGTTGACTCCACGATTGGCATTTCGCTGAAAATCCCTCCCCAGGGAGAATCCGTTGCGTACTATTGGATTGCCGCCGGCAGGAACTACGGCGAAGTCGACAACCTGAACGATATCATTCTCAGTGAAAAACCTCAAACAATACTCGACAGGACGGCAAGTTATTGGAATCACTGGGTCAACAAAGAAGAGTTCAATTTTGGAAACCTGCCGTCCGATGTGGTCGATCTTTTCAAGAGAAGCCTGCTGATCCTTATGACGCAGATTGACAACGGCGGCGCTATTATTGCCGCAAACGATTCGGATATCAGACAGTATGCGAAAGACACGTATAGTTATATGTGGCCCCGGGACGGAGCGCTGGTGAGTTATGCGCTGATGAAGGCGGGATACACCACGACCTGCCGAAAGTTTTTCGACTTTTGCGCCAAGGTAATCACGCCTTATAATTTCTGTGCAAGCGTCATGGTTGAGGACGGCTTTTTACTGCACAAATACAATCCTGATGGTTCTTTTGGCAGTTCATGGCATCCCTGGGTAAAGGGTGAAGAGATACACGTGCCGATTCAGGAAGACGAAACTGCGCTGATTCTCTGGGTGATATGGCAATATTATGATATTTACAGAAAGATAGAAGTTGTGCGTCCTCTCTTTCATTCCTTTATCGAAAAGGCGGCAGACTTTCTGGTAAGTTATCGTGACGAGCAAACCGGGCTACCGCTTCCTTCTTACGATTTGTGGGAGGAAAGGCGCGGCATATTATCCTTCACGACAGCTACCGTATACGCCGGGCTGATTGCCGCTGCGAATCTTTCTGATATCTTTTATCATACTGAAAAAGCGAAATTATACCGGCAAACTGCATTACAAATTAAAAAAGCAATCGACCAATATCTCTACAGCGAGAAGCACAAGAGATTTTTACGCATGATCTATCCGAAGAAGGACGGAGGATATGAAATCGATGCAACGATCGATGCCAGCCTGTACGGGATGTTCGCCTTTGGTGTATATGATCCCAATGACATTAAAGTACAAAACACGATGAAGGCAATCGAAGAAACCTTATGGGTTAAGACTAAAATAGGCGGAATTGCGCGTTACGAGCATGACCAGTACCAGCGTATTGGCAATGACGGCGCAATTCCCGGAAACCCCTGGATAATCTGCACCATGTGGATGGCGCAATACTATGTATCAACGGCCAGGTCTGTCGAAGACCTCGAACGGGTAGTGAACTCCTTGCGATGGACTGCATCCCGTGCATTACCTTCCGGCGTTCTGGCAGAACAGATAAACCCATTTACGGGAGAGCCTGTTTCAGTCTCTCCGCTGACATGGAGCCATGCAACCGTTGTCCAAACGGTAATGGACTATCTGGAAAAGATGCAGGAATTACATACCTGCGGACAATGCGGACGGTCAATATTCCGTTACGACCGGGCAGGCCGCCAGCAGGTGAAAAAGCATTCGCCGACTCTTTCAGGCATAATTTCTGACCAGGAACACATCCATTATCTTGAGCAGGTAAATGTTAAGAAAGATAACGAATCTTTTACTGTGAGTATAGACCAGAGGAAGTGCATTGGTTGTGGCATCTGTGTCAAATATTCTGGAGGGATTATGGATGTTATCGAAGATAAGGCAAAGATCATTGCCGAGAAGGTTTCTGGCTGGGATATCAAACCAGAATTCGAAAAATGCTGCCCGTTAGGAGCGATTACAGTAAAAACTGCTTAAAGGTCATTGAGAAGTTACAGTAGGTTGGCTGGAAGGTGGGCTTGAAGCAAGTAAAACGTAGTAACTAGGCAAACTGTTTTTGCCATATCTGCTTAAAGATTTGAGAAATGAAAATAGGCAAAATGCCATAGCGGCATTAGACGGCATACTCAACTGGTCTGGCTCAGATTATGACGAATTGGCGCTTCTATACGAGGAGGGCATTGACGAGTACGACATTTTTTATTTCGATGATACCGTTGCAGTCCCCAATGGACAGTCCCAATTTTTGAGAGACGCTGGCTATAACTTCTTACGGTTTACAATGGATAGATTGCTGACATTTCGTGAATAATCGAGATAATTATGGCACTTACCGTTGATAACCCGCTTCTAAACTTACAGTTTGACATCGGTAGGATGGAAAAGGTTCGAAGACATGAGAAAGAGGCTTTTGAGAAGAGAGAAAGGAAATATGGCTTTAAAATCGGTTGAATCTCAAAATGTGGAGTTCAAACCTGCCTGTGCGTTGCACGCAGACAGGTCAAACTGGCAGTATAAGGCAGGAGGGAATTTTTGCCTAAACAAGTAACGCCAAATAAATATACCACGCTGATCAAACGCCTTGCGGATATTATTCATTCTGCAAGGGCAACAGCAGTCCGTCAAATCAACAAAACTCAGGTGCTTGCCTATTATGAAATCGGCAGAGAGATCGTTGAGTTTGAGCAGCAAGGAAAGGCAAGGGCTGGATACGGAGAAGAACTGATAAAAAGGCTTTCAGCAGATATGACAGCTAAATTTGGCAGAGGATTTTCTGAGATGAATCTCAGAAATATGAGACGTTTTTATCTCGAATTTCCAATACGAATTCAACAGACAGTGTCTGTTAAATCTCCCGATATTTACAAATTCCAAACAGTGTCTGGAAAATCATCAATTCCGCAGACAGTGTCTGCCAAATTTGAACCAATGCTTTCATGGTCTCACTATTGCGAACTTCTAAGTGTTGAAAATCCCCTTGCCCGCTCATTCTATGAACAGGAATCAATCAATAACAACTGGTCATTCCGTGAACTGAAACGACAGATTAATTCGCAGCTTTTTGAAAGGTTGTCTCTGAGTAAAGATACTAAGGCGGTAATGAGACTTGCAAAAAGAGGCCATGTTATAGAGACTCCTGGCGATGCTATTAAAGACCCTTACGTTCTGGAATTTCTAAATCTGAAAGAGGAAACTGTTTACACTGAAACCCATCTTGAGCAGGCGATAATGGATAATCTTCAGAAATTCCTCCTTGAAATGGGCAAGGGATTTACTTTTGTTGCGCGGCAAAGGCGTATAACCGTAGGCAACAGGCACTATTATGTTGACCTTGTTTTTTATAATCGTCTCCTGAAGTGTATGGTTCTCATAGACCTTAAAGTTGATGAGCTTACTCATGCAGACATAGGCCAGATGAATTTTTATCTAAACTATTTCAAAGACAATGAAATGACCGAGGGTGAAAACGAGCCGATAGGTTTGATATTATGTGCCCGTAAAGATGAAGTCTTTGCAAAATATGTTTTGGGAAACTTAAACAATAAGATATTCGCTTCAAAATACAAGCTCGCGCTTCCATCAGAAAAAGAGCTTGTGAGAAAAATCAAATCATTACATCTTTTAGAGAGACAAGGAGATTCATGATTAGAAGGACTAACCATGTCATTAGCTGTTGATAATCCAATTTTAAATAATACTTTTTTACAAGATGCCGGTCAATAAATAGGGTCAACATTCTTTCATAAAAAACCATTTCCAAACCTGATGTAGAGATGGATGCACAGGAGGTAAAGAATTGGACACAAAGGAATGAGATTGTTAAAATAATGAACGAAAATGAAGATTAGACATAAACTCGTAATTCTCCTGGTTGTATTGTTAGTTACCTTAAACAGCATAATCGCCTTTTTAATTTATAAACGGACACGCCAGGAATTTATCAGAGAAGTTCGGGAAAAGGCCAAGTTGATCGCTGTGGAATTAGAAACCACACGGAATTACCTTGCTTCCTCCCTGAAAGCATCCAAAATCGGAATCACAGAGCAGACAAAAGTTTTTATTCCTGCCGTTTCTGGTCATGCAATCGGAGTAAAATTTGCTGAAAAGACCGGTTATATTATTAAGCAGACAAGTGTTCGGTATCGCAATTTATTCAATAAACCCGATCCCTTTGAAGAAATGGTGCTCAAAAAAATGGAGGAAGACCATAACCTTGTTGAATACTGGGGCGATGACATCCTGGATGAGAAAAGGGTCGAACGTTATCTCTATGCCTTATATGTAAAAGAAGAATGCCTCCTTTGCCATGGGGCAAAAGCAGATGCCCCGGAATTTGTCCGAAATAATTACGATGCCGGTTACGATTATAAAGTAGGCGAATTACGGGGGGCAATCAGTGTCATTATCCCTAAGGAAATTGCCGAACAACGTTTTGCGGCAAACTTTGTCTTTTTTATTACCGTCGGTTCCATCAGTATCGCGTTAATCGTAACGATTATTTTCCTGACAACAGGGAAATTCATGAAACCGATTGAGAAATTAACGACGACTGTTACCTCTATTAAAAATACCGGCGACCTTACAACAAAGGTCGATGTAGTATCCAAAGATGAGGTGGGAAAACTCGGCAGGGCGTTTAACGACCTGTCCGTCAAGTTACAGTCAACGTATGCCAACCTGGAGCAACAGATTGCAGAAAAGACTGCCCACTTGCAGAAGGCCGTCCTGGCCTTAGAACGAGCCAACAAGATGAAGTCGGAATTTTTGGCTAATATGTCGCATGAACTGCGCACGCCGCTGAATGCTATAATCGGTTTCGCCGAGGTACTGCGTGACAAAATTTCCGGCGATCTGAACGATGAGCAGTTGGATTTTGTCAAGGATATCCACAGCAGCGGTCTCCATCTCCTTCAAATGATCAATGATATACTGGATTTATCCAAGATCGAGGCTGGAAGGATGGAGCTTCAGTACGAGATTTTTCCCGTGCATAACGCTATTGAGGATGTATATACCATATTAAAAGGACTCGCCAGCAAAAAACATCTGGAATTAAAGACTACCATACTGACGGATGTAAAAGACATCGAGGCAGATCGTGTCAAATTCAAACAAATCTTGTATAATCTGCTTTCAAACGCCATTAAGTTTACTCCGGAAAACGGACACATTAACATAGAGGCCGGCATCACGGATGACATGCTGCAGGTATCGGTATCGGACACGGGAATTGGGATGAAACCCGATGACCTGGAAAAAGTGTTCAAGGAATTCTGGCAGGCCGATAGCTCTTTTGCCCGAAAATATGAAGGAACGGGGTTGGGTCTTGCCCTGACCAAAAGGATTGTCGAAATGCATGGAGGAAAAATCTGGTTCGAAAGTGAGTACGGAAAGGGGAGTATATTTTATTTTGCATTGCCCCTAAAAGCCCAACAGAGAAAGGCAAAACTGAAAGAGATCGAAGCCAAACCACGTCAAATACCGGTCACGGGAGAAAAGGAGGCGAAGACTATCATGGTTGTCGAGGATGACCGTATGGCTGCCGATCTTATTACCCTGTATTTAACGAATGCAGGCTATAATGTTATCGTAGCTGTGGATGGCGATGAGGCCATTAAAAAGGCAAAGGAATTCCATCCGTTTCTGATTACCCTCGACATTATGCTGCCAAAGAAAGACGGATGGGACGTCCTTTCAGAATTAAAAAATTCGCTGGACACTGCGGACATTCCGGTAATTATTGTGTCAATCGTTGACAATAAAGACCTTGGATTCAGCCTGGGCGCAGCCGAATATTTAATCAAACCCATCGACAGGGTAAAACTCATTGATACCGTAAATACCTGCATTCCCACCGAGAAGGATAAAAGCAAACTGATGAAAATACTGGTCGTTGACGATGATGAAAAGGCCGTTAAATATATGAGCGCAATCCTGGAAAATGCGGGCTTTGAGGTGCTCAAGGCATACAGTGGAAAGGCAGGAATCAATCTTGCCATCAATAATAATCCAGACCTCATCATTCTCGACCTTATGATGCCGGAAGTCAGCGGGTTTGATGTCGTTGAAAAACTCAGGACACATCCGGTGGCAAAGAGTATACCCATTATTATCTGTTCCGCAAAAGATATCACACCCAAGGAAAAAGAAGAATTAAACGGGAACATTTTAGCCATTGTGCAAAAGAGCACGCATACAAAGGAAGACCTTCTTGCTGCGATTAAGAAGATTGAACAGTTACGCACGAGAAAAGATTAAGGTGAAAGGGGGATAAGGAAAAGAAGTATGTCTGACAAAAACGTGATGGTTGTTGAAGACAACGAAAAAAACAGGAAATTGATGCGCGTGGTGCTCAAGGCAAAGGGATACAATGTGATCGAGGCAACCACCGGCGAGGAGGCATTAAACCTCTTAAAGAATCAAAAACCGGATATTATCCTTATGGACATCCAGCTTCCGGGCATTGACGGGCTTACCCTGATAAAGCAAATCAAGGCAAGCGCAGTTACTAAGGACATCCCCATTATCGCAGTAACCGCTTATGCCATGAAGGGAGACGAGCAAAAAATTCTGGACACCGGGTGCAACGCCTACGTCAGCAAACCCATCAATACTCAGGAACTGCCGCTCATCGTAGAAAAATATATTAGATAAAACTCACGGCAAAGACACAAAGGACGCAAAAAAAAGACATAATCATGATAAAAGAAGAAGACAAACTTTCGAAAGAAATCTATGAACAAGGCTAAAATATTAGTAGCGGACGATATCAAACAAAATGTGAAATTACTGCGGGTGATCCTGACTGCCTCTGAATTTGACGTAATTGAGGCATACGACGGGGAAGAAGCGTTGGAAAAGGCAAAATCAGAAAATCCCGACTTAATATTATTGGACATTATGATGCCTAAAATGACCGGATATGAGGTGTGTCAGAAACTGCGGGCAAATGGAATGACAAAAAGCATACCGATTGTGATGATTACCGCCCTGCACGAAATGGACGACCGGATAAAGGGTATTGAAGCAGGCGCTGACGATTTCATCAGCAAACCCTTCAATAAAACCGAACTACTTGCCAGGGTAAAATCGTTGCTGCGTATGAGACAAATACCTGCAAAGGAGGAAGAAACAAACATCCTCGAATCAGTCTTATCCGGGCTGGAAGAAGGCGTGGTTGTTACCGATGGGCAATGGAAAATTACGCATATAAATCAAACGGCAAAAGAACTCCTGGATATTCATGAAACGGACGTCGCAAACATAGACATTCAGACACATCTATCCCGCATGAACTTATCTATCCCCGTGAATACACTCCTGACTACACGGGAGAAAACCACCGATTTTCAGATATTACCGGCAAACACTCAGACTCCTGTTTCCCTCAATGCCAGAATGGCAAAGTTATTCGATGAAAATGGAAATATGGTTAATATTTCCTTGATCCTGAATAAGGAAAGGAAGCATTAATCAAATCATACATATGGAATGGATAATAGTAATCGTATTGCTCCTTTTTAACGGCATATTTTCATGTATGGAGATGGCATTTGCCTCTGCCAATACCCCGCTTTTACGAGATATGGCCTCTAAAGGAAATGCAGCCGCAAAGATATTTATCAGCCTAAAGGCGCGTCCGGAAAGAACCTTAGCCGTTATTCAGGTAGGTATTACGCTCGTCGGAATTTTGTCCGCCGCAGTTGGCGGCGCAGAAGTCGAAGAGACTATTCTTCCGTTTCTGCAAAAATATTTAAATGTTTCCGGCACAACGGCAGAAATTCTTGGAATTGCGCTTTTCGCCATCCCTTTTACCTTTTTTACTGTTGTCATCGGAGAACTGGTGCCGAAAGCCATTGCAATCCGTTATCCTGAAGAGATATCGTTAGCCTCGAGTTATTTGTTAACCCTTATGACACGGATCGCCATGCCCGTTGTCCATATCCTTGAACAATCAACGGTAAGACTTCTTTCCTTGTTAGGCATTCGACCGGCCCTTCTTTCCGAAGAGGGGGTATCGGAACTTTCCCTGAAATCGCTGCACCCGGTTCATAGGGATTATATTTTGAATTTATTTGCATTGCGCTTTAAAAAGGCGTCTGAGGTTATGCTTCCCTTCTCCAAGGTTGTTACCGTTCGTAGTTCCATGTGCAAAGAGGAAATACTAAAAATTATTATTGCCTGTGGACACACAAGACTCCCTGTCATAGCTGATGAAATCGAACCGCAAATAGCCGGCATCCTTCACACAAAAGAATTTGTAGCTATGATGGACACCAAAACAGAATTTTCATTAACCAGTTTACTCCGAAAACCATATTTTGTCGATGCCAATGAATCCATTCTCAGAATACTCAAGAATTTTCAAGGAAACCGAATACATATGGCCGTAGTGCGCCAGGGTACTCAGGTGACAGGTATCATAACATTAGAAGATATTTTGGAAGAGGTCGTGGGTGAAATTTATGACGAAGACGATGATGGCATGGTAAAAAAGATATGGGGTCAACGAATTGGTACAAGAAGGTATTAGACTGACAGACGAAAAGTCGTCTTAAAAATCCAACAATTTCTGAAGAAGGTCTAACGAAAAACTCATCTTCCCGATCTGGCTGACCTATTTGACCGATTTTATAATCTGATAACCGCGTCTGCTGATACGTTCTGCATTGCCAAAAGTTTCCTCCATAAACTTCTGGTGCCAGGTTGCTGTTTTAGCCACAATATACGCCCTTCCCCCCGGTTTCAACGCCTTGTATGCAGCGCTAATAAAGAGTTCAGAAATTTTGTAATGAGAAAAATAGGGCGGGTTGCCGATAAAAAGAGTGAATCCGCATTCTTCCTCTATCCCGGTATCACTCATCATTACTTCATAGCGTTCCAGGCCGTTGATCTGGCAATTTTTTTCCGTTATATAGACAGCACGTGAGTTTGAATCTACAAAACAGATCCTGCTTACGTCCTGGTTTACCGCAATCGAAATCCCAATTGCCCCACATCCACAACCCATGTCCAGTACCGCATCGCCTTTTTGAGATTCACCACCTGCAACTTCCGCCAGGGCAAGCGCACCCTGATCTATTTCCCTGTGCGAAAAGACGCCGGGAATGGTAAAGAGACGAACCGGTTTTTTCCCAAAAATTGTCATAACAAACTCTGCCTGAAAATCCCTTACCCGTTTCAGTTTTTCCTTCTTTTTGGCTGCTATGCAGCAGCCGGTTTTGCTCTGGGAATACAGGAAAACCCCCCCAAAGAGTTTTTCGACCTGATTGCGAACCCATGAATCATTCCCTTCAATGGAAAAAAAGCATTTCCCACCCATGTGCAGCGCCTGGTGAATTTGTTGCATTAAATCCAGCGTTAATTCTCTTGTGGCGCCGCCTTTTGACAACTGGAGAAAAATTACATCAAAAATATCTTTCTGCTCCACATAGGGCTTACAGCAAACGGTAACGGAGGAAACCTTGTTTTTTAACAAGTTTCTCCTGATTTTGCCGGCATAATACAAGTCCATGCAATGAATAGTAATCTCCGCTTCGGGGTATAAGCCCCTCGCAATAATACCAGAAACCCCTGTCCGGTTCTCCAGGAAAAGAATCCTTTTGGGATTGGCAAGTCCTCTCATCGCTTCAATAATTTGTATCTCGGTAATATTCAGGCCGGAACGGGAGATTATCGTGTATTTGTTAGCCAGAAACGATTCTTCTCTTACTGAATTTTCATTTTCCTGGTCTGTAATGACAATGTGCATATCGCCCGCCTGTTGGAATATTCTAATAGTTGTATCAAGTTTAGTTTTTTGTAAAATTTCCGTAATGTCGTTATCATAACGCTGTACTATGGATGTAGAGGGCAAGACTTCGTCGTGAGCTCAGTCGAACGATTTTGCGTCTCTACAATTCTTGGATCTTGCATCTTGTATCTTGCATCTTGCTTCTCACTTCTTGCTTCTTGCATCATGCTTCTAGCCTCTTGCTTCATCCTTCAGCCCTTTCTCCACCCCCTCACCCCCGCCAGCGGGGGACAGATGGTTGCCATGGGCATAAGGGTTGATGGCAGTTGTCCAATCGGCGAGGGTAAAATAAGCGCCTGTTCCCCTTCGGAGGGGGATTAAGGGGGAGGAGGTTAAACAACTCGCCTCCGCATAAAGTAAAACGGCAATGACACAATGATTGCTGCCGTGGTTGCCGTTATTACCTTCAGTTCTACATGACATATCATCCAGCCGCAAATCACCAACGCCAGAATGGGAATACAGTACCCACCGGGTATCCGGTAATTCCGCTCCAACTCAGGCCTGTATCTTCTCAGTACAACGACGGCCAGACACGTGGGAATATACTGCAGGATACTTACCATGACGCTCGCTGCAATCAGATATTTGAAACTGCCTGCCAAGCTCAATGAAAGCGTCAAGACTGTGTTGGCTATAATGGCCAGATACGGGGTATGATATGTGGGATGTATTTTAGAAAATATTTTAGGGAAGAATCCATCGGCTGAAAGCACATACAGACTGCGCGGGCTTGTCAGGGCAATGCCGGCATTAATGCCGCCGATAGAGAGCAATGCCCCTACGCCAATAATCACGCCGCCGGCCGCCCCCATAAAATATCGCGCCGCATCAGCAAGCGGCTTATCAGACGCAGCAAGACCGGGAAACGTCCCTGTAGCGACAATCTGAATAACAATATATAAACCGGTTGCCATCAGCAGCACAAAGAACAGTACGCGCGGAATGTCCCTTTGAGGATGCCGCATCTCCTCCGCAGGAACCACGACAAATTCGAATCCTGTATAGGCATACAGCGCCATAATGGCTGCTGCGTTAAAATTTCCGCCATTGTGAACCGGAGCCAAATTTTGCTTCTTGATAAAAAAGAATCCCACACCAATGAAAATAAGCAAAGACAGGAGTTTCCCTATGGTAAAAAAATTGATCGTTCTTGCCCCCGGTTTAACGCCAAAAAAATTGATGGCGCTCAACCCTGCTATCAGAATCGTAATAATCGTCTTGCTTAGCCATCCGTTCTCTGTCGGCAAAAAATAGTCCAAATAAAGCCCAAAACCGCTGGCGACCGATGCCCAACCAATAATGGAAGAAAGCCACATCATCCAGCCCACCAAAAAACCCGCAAACGGCCCGAATGCCTCCCTGGCATACAGATATGCGCCGCCTGTCTTGTTGTACATCCCCCCCATCTCTGCAAAACAGAGGGAAATGATGAAGCAAAGGACTCCGCACAGAGGAAATACCCACAGAGCCGCGCCGCCGGCTAAACTGCAGAGTTGCCCCGGTAATAAAAAAATACCGGCGCCAACTACGCTATTAATCCCCAGGCAAATCACATCAAAAAAACTCATCGCACGGGT
The DNA here is from genome assembly GCA_016873155.1 of Planctomycetota bacterium. GTDB lineage: Bacteria > Planctomycetota > Brocadiia > Brocadiales > Brocadiaceae > Wunengus. The sequence goes on from VGXX01000017.1 coordinate 22,185, forward strand.
AAGACCCTGATCCTGATTATGAGATTGTTTTATATGCTGATCCATAGTTTCAGATTGACGAATGGCCATTACGATATATAATTAATCGAAAGAAATATTGAAGGTGGATTCGGCGTAAAAAACAACGCCTTAATCCACCCTACAAATAACTTCTTGTTTCTTTAATTACATAACTTATACAATATCTCTTTAAAAAGAAAAGGATTTTTATGGCACATTTAAAAACACAAACGTCTTTCCTGGTCTCTGTCGTATTGCTTCTTTCCTGTTATACCATTGGGTGCGGCAAGAAAGAATCCGGCACACAATCCACTACTCAACATTCCACCTCCGTCAAGTTTGAAGGAGAAGCCCCTTCAGTCCATAAAAAATCGATGGTAGACGAAGAAATTGAAAAAAACAAGAAACTGCTGGAGTCCATTCCAAACGACGCAAAAATCCATTATAGTTTAGGTTTGCTCTACGACGAAAAGGCCATGTTCGATGAATCCCTGGCTGCTTACAAAAAGGCATCGGAACTTAATCCTACGATGATAGAGGCTCTTGTGGGGCAGGGCACGATCCTTAACAAAAGAGGCAAATCCGACGAAGCCGTTTCCGTCTTCAAAAAAGCCATCGACATCAATCCCCATTATGCAGAGGCATACGAAGGATTGGGTCTTGTTTACATCCATAAGAAACAGGAAGAAGACGCAGCCACGGCATTCAGGAAAGCGCTTGATATAAATCCGGGTCTTGTAAATTCAAAATATAATCTGGGCATCCTCTATGCAAAAAAGGCGCAATTCAACGAGGCTATCGCGGAATGGACGAAGGCATTGGAAATTAACCCTCAAAAGACGGAAATTTATTATAACCTGGGCATCGCCTATACAAAAATCAACAAATTCGACGATGCTATTTCTGTTTGGCAAAAGGCATTGACGGTGCGTCCCGACATGGCAAACTTTCACTACAATATCGGACTGGCATATAAGGAAAAGGGAGACCTTGATAATGCAGAGGCCTCTCTCAAAAAGACGCTTGAGGTTGACCCCGTATTTATTGATGTGCACAAGGTACTCGAAGAAGTTTATCGTTCCAAGGGAATGCTTGGAGACGCAGACCGCGAGGCAGAAATCTATAAAAGCAAGTCCAGCCCACACCATTAAACCCAAAAATGCTAAATGAACTCCTGCGGTTACAGCACAAAAATCCCAAAAAGGTCATTGGCCTTATGTCGGGAACGTCGGCAGACGGCATAGATGCCTGCCTTGTGGAAATCTCCGGAAACGGCATACATACGAAAACAAACGTCCTTGCCTTTGAAACTTACCCTTATGACAAGACCACACGCACCGCCATCCTCGACACCTGCAATCCTGAAACGGGCACGGTTGATAAGGTCTGTCAGCTAAACTTTCACCTCGGAAAGTTATTTGCAAATGCGGCTAAATCCATTGCAAACAAGGCGCAGATTGCCATCCATGATATCGACCTCATTGGCTCCCACGGACAGACCATCTATCATATACCCAATCCAGCAACCATAAAAAAAACTGAAGCCAGAGGTCAGAAGTCAGAAGCCAGAGGTAATAATTTTAAAGGAGAAACGTGGGATTTACCACACATCCGGTCTACGCTCCAAATTGGAGAACCTTCCGTCATTGCCCAGGAAACAGGTGTTACGACCGTGGCTGACTTCCGGCCGAGAGATATGGCGGCTGGTGGACAGGGAGCGCCACTCGTGCCTTATGTAGATTTCATCCTCTTTAGAGACAAAGAAAGGGGCCGTGCCTTGCAAAATATCGGGGGAATTGCAAATGTCACCATACTGCCAAAGAACTGCGGCATCAATGGCGTTATCGCCTTCGACACCGGTCCCGGGAACATGATAATTGACCGCGTTACCGAGTTTGTCACAAACAATACGCAACACTTCGACGAAGGCGGCAAACTCGCAGAGAGGGGAAGGATTCATGATAGCCTTCTGGCTGCCCTCCTTGCACACCCTTATCTATCAAAACCACCTCCCAAGACCACAGGACGCGAGGAGTTTGGGAAATCTTTTGCAGACAACCTTTACAAAGACGCCATACATTCCGGAATCAAAGATATGGATATTCTGGCAACGGTTACGGCCTTTACGGCGCACAGCATTGCAGATAGCTACAAACATTGGATTTTACCCAACCATCAGATGTCTGAGATAATAATATCAGGGGGAGGAAGCCACAATGATACCCTTATAAAATTCCTCAGACAATATCTCGAACCCACAATTCAGATACATTCCATCAACAAATTCGGTATCTCACCCAACACCAAAGAAGCCCTTGCCTTTGCCATCCTGGCCAATGAGACAATATCCGGAAACCCCAACAATATCCCCATCGCTACAGGGGCAAGTGAAGCAGTCGTTATGGGAAAAATTATTCCGGGTAAATTATAAACGCTAAAAATACCCTGTTACCCCCTGACTATTTTCTTGATAAATATTTCTTATCTTTTTATACTTAGTAATAATACAATACGCCACAGCGATTATTTTGAAAAGGCTGCGGGAAATTCCCTTTTTCTTACATAGAGCGGGTATTGAAGATGATTTATATTTTCTGTGGTCAATTTTGACAATATGATTTTTAACCAAAAGGATCCGTGCATGAAATCAAAATCAACATCCAGATATTTATTGATTACATTCCTCTCCTTATTTTCCATCTCCTGCCTCTTCATTCTTCTTAATAAAACTTTTGGACTGGAACCTCATTTTGAAAAACGGGTGGAGAAAGACGACACCACTTATAAATTTCGCCTGCCAGGAATCGTTAGTTCCTATGTCAACAGGCTGTATGTAGACCCTGAACGCATCAAAACAACGGAAATGCTCAAAGAGGCCCTTTCGTGGCAGGAAAGGGTTATACCGGAAGTATTAACCGATTTTACAGAAAACACCAATACCGAAACGGTAACCGTAGATGATGTCTCAAAAACCTATGACCTGTCCAAAATCCGGCGCACCAAAGACATGGTCGAAATTCTCCAGGATTCCCTCACATTTATCAATACATACCGTCAGTCCAACGAGACCATCACTGCAAACGATATCGAATACACTGCTATCAACGGCATGCTCACACAACTTGACCCTCACTCTATTATCCTGCCGCCAAAGGAGTTCAATGAATTCAAGATTGGCACTACAGGTAAATTTGGCGGACTGGGCATGGTCGTGGGACAGCGAGATGGCGTGCTTACGGTAATCTCGCCAATCGAGGGCACGCCTGCTGCAAGGGCGGGCATGAAGGCGGGAGACAAGATTATTGAAATTGACGGAGAATCCACCATCAATATGAACCTCACAGAATCCGTCGGGAAATTACGCGGAGACCCCGGAACAGAAGTCACACTATCGGTTTTGACCGAAAAAGCAGTACAGCCAAAGACGATCTCTTTGAAACGGGAAATCATTGCTATCCCAACCGTCGAATCCGCATCTCTGGATAATGGTCTGGGCTATATAAAAATAAGAAACTTTCAGGACGACACCTCTCAATGTCTCAACGAACACCTGAAACGTCTGAAAACATCCAACAATAAAATAAAAGGGTTGATCATCGACCTGCGCAATAATTCCGGCGGGCTACTGGATCAGGCAATAGAAGTTGCAGATAAATTTCTTGAGAAAGGCCCCATAGTTGTTACGGTCGGACCCAGCGGGCATCCACGAGAGATACAGGAAGCCAGAAACACAGATACGGACGAAGAATCTTATCCTATTGTAGCGCTCGTTGACGCAGGAAGCGCCTCCGGAGCTGAAATCGTTGCCGGGGCGCTTAAGGAAAACAATCGCGCCGTAATCGTAGGAGACAGAAGTTTTGGCAAGGGTTCCGTACAGCAACTTATCGAACTTATGGATGGTTCAGCGCTCAAATTGACCATTGCCAAGTACCTTACTCCCCTGTTCACCGATATTCAATCGGTCGGCATTACCCCGGATATCAAACTCATTCCTGTAACGGCAACAAAAGACAATATCAATCTGTTCCGCGGTATTGTAGCCCTTCGCGAGGAAGACCTTAAACAACACCTCGATGAACACCCTAAAGGGGAGACCTCTTTTGCTACCCTTAAATACTTCTTAGAAACAAAGGAAAAGGATAAGACCGAAGAACCTGAAGAGGAAGTGGGCGATCCATACAAACTGCCCGATTTCAACACAGACTTTCACGTCCTCTTTGCGAAAAAATTACTTCTCAATACCACGACCTGGCAGCGTGAGCCTTTCCTGCAGAATTCACTGCCCATAATAGAGGAAACGACCCGATTAGAAGAAGGCAAGATTGCCCATGCGCTTCAGAAATTAGACATCGATTGGACTGCCGGCACAGGCGCAGGAACCGCAAAATCAACAGCCTCTTACTCCACAAATCCGGCAAACGGGCATGTCAAGGCTGGTGAGAAGATTACCCTTACGGTGACGGTAAGCAACATTGGTGAAATGCCACTCTATCAATTGCGGGGAATCTCGTCGAGCAAAAACGGACTCTTTGATAAACTCGAGTTTATTTTAGGGAAAATAGACAAGGGCGCAACAAAATCGTATTCAACAACGGTAGAAATTCCCAAAAGTTCGCTGGACAGAGAAGACGAAGTAAGCATAAAGTTCGACGAATTGAATCAGAACAATCCGAAGGACATTAAATTTAATATTATTACCGACGCACTGCCGCGACCACTTTTCGCTTATTCCTATCAGATACTGGATAACACAAAGAACTCCTCAAAAAACAATGGAGACGGATTAATTCAGACAGGGGAGGACATCGATCTGCTGGTATTTGTAAAGAACGTTGGCGGAGGCACTGCCGAAAAGAATGTGATTACCTTGAAAAATCTGAGTAACAAAGAAATCTTTATAAAAAACGGACGGGCAGAAATCGGATTATTAAATCCGGGAGAAATGAAAGAGGTAAAATTATCCTTTTTTGTAAAAGAAACGCTGTCATCGGACAAATTTAATATGGACCTGCTTATTTCCGATTCTATATTTGGAATATCCCTGTCCAACAAACTTAGTTTTCCCATCATTGCGGGCAAATCTAAATTGACGCATGCATCCAGCGCCTTGAAGATAAGCAGAAATCATGCCCCACTTTACAGCGGGATGTCTTTCAATTCTACGGTGTTATCAATGATGAAGGAAGGAACTATTCTCATGTCCGATGCAAAAAATTCAGACTGGTTCCGCATCACGCTGCCAGACAACCGACACGGATGGGTCTCTGCAAAAGAAGCCGTAGAATTGAATGGCACGGAAAATAAACCAGATTCCCTCGAACCTTTTATACAACGAATACCGCCAACGATTACCTTGAGTAAATCTCTATCGACCATATTGTTCGGAAACGATAGATTACCGTTAACGGCCGTCATAGAAGACGATATATGCGTGAAACATGCTTATATCCTCATCAACAACGACAAGGTCTATTACAAATCCAACAAGACTGCAACGCCAAAAGAACAAACCAGGCTCGAAATCAACACAGACGTACCGCTCAAGGAAGGTCCTAATGTAGTGACGATAGTCGCTCGCGACGACCATGACATGATAACCATCAAATCCTTTGTAGCAACGAGAGCTATAACCGTTGCAAAAGCACCGTAAATTAGGCCCCGGCGAGTTTTCCATGTAGAGCCTCCCCCTTTATCCCACTCTGAAGGGGGACAGGGGGAGGCTGTATAAACACAACTTTGCGGGTTCAAGTTTGCAACTTGAACCCAGGTATTTTGCAAAACGATAGTCTCAGAAATAAATCCATGCCTATTAGTGAATACAAATCATGGATTCAGGTTACAAACCGTTCGGCTGAGCTCACGACGAAGCCCGAACCCACCGCAACGCTCAGTTGAACGATAAGGAGTGCGTAACTTTGCCGTAACACACCCCCAGCCCCTCTTTTTAGAGGGGAGCTTAAAAGTCGCCGCCGAAGACAGTCTATTTTAATTTTTGATAATAGTCGCTCAGCACTTTAGCCACCTCAGCCCTTGTAAAGGTAGGCGGCGGTGCCTCTCCGGAACTCAGCATCCTGCGCACTTCCGTTCCGCTCAAAATAACATGGTTGGACGAATCGTGAGGGCACGTTTTGTAAGAGGCCATGCCGTTGCATGACTTACAGTAAAATGTATGGTCGAAAAATAACGGTGTAATGCCTATCTCCTGCGGATCAAATTCATCAAAGATATAATGCGCATCAAACGTCCCGTAATAACTGCCGACCCCCGCATGGTCTCTGCCCACGATAAAATGCGTACAGCCGTAATTCTTCCTCACCAGGGCGTGGAATATCGCCTCTCTCGGTCCGGCATACCTCATAGCGGCAGGAAAAACGGACAACATAGCCCGGTCTTTGGGATAGTATTTTTCCAGAAGGATTTCATAGCTTTTAATCCTTACGTCAGCAGGAATGTCGTCGCTTTTTGTCTCTCCTACCAACGGGTGTAAAAGTATGGCATCCACGACCTCCAGGGCGCACTTCTGGATATATTCGTGCGCGCGATGGACGGGATTGCGCGTCTGAAAACCAACCACGCGCCTCCAACCCTTTTTTACAAACAACTCTCTGG
>VGXX01000018.1 GCA_016873155.1 Planctomycetota bacterium
TCCGATAAAACTCTGAACGAGGAAACAATTGCAATAACTGACTAAATATGCTACAAAATTTATTCATCCATGAGCCCTCCTTTGGTTAATGAGTTTTTCCTAACGACTCTCTTATACCAAATCAGGGATCATCTTTAAAATCTTAATTTGGACAAGAGTGATTTGGCTTATAAGTATGAGTTTTTTAAAGTTTCGGAGAAATTGCAAAAAAGCTTGGCTGGCCTGCATTTTGATACTAATAAGACGCAGATCACTTTCCATCCCAAAACCAACGATCAGCTACTTAAAGATGCTCTTGTTGAATTCATCAAGAACAACAATCGATCAAAAACAACATTAAGCTCGGATAGCATCCAAACAGTGCTTTTTAGTCCTAGCATCTCAATTTCAGAACTTGTGGATAACAAAGATAAGATTATCGATGTCGTGAATTCATCGGATAGAGCTACTATCCATACTCAAGTCTTACAAGACTTGCTTAGCGATCCAGTATTTTTAGAGAAGATGCATCTAAGAATGCAAATGAATCATTTTGATATAAAGAATATTCAGGTTCAAACAAAACTTGGTGACAAATTGCTTCAAAATACATCCTTTGGAGAGCGATGTGGGATTGTGATTGCAATAGTATTGGTTGCCGGTACAAATCCGATAGTGATTGATCAGCCTGAAGATAATCTTGACGGAAAATTCATCTCAAATGTTTTAGTTCCTCTAATCAGGGAGCAAAAGCTAAATAGACAAATTATTTTAGTTACACGAGATGCAAATATTGTAATTGGAGGGGATGCAGAATTAATTCTAATTCTTGAAACTGAAGATTGCGGAACATTAATGCTGCCTTCCTCTATTGAAAACAAGAATGCAAGGTCTACATACATTTGGATTTTGGATGGCGGAGAAAAAGCTTTCCAAAAACGTGAAGAGAAATATAGCATTAGGTAAGCATAGACAATGACAATGAAGAACCAAAAACTTGAACTCACTTGGATAGGCAAGGACAACTAGCCAAAGTTTGAGCCTCAGATATTGCAAAAGGATTTTAGACAATGGGCAAAATAGTAAAAAATCAATCACACAAAAAGTTATATGAGAATATAAAGGCTCTCCTGCATGAAGCGCGAAATGTCGTCGCCAGGAATATCAATACTGCTATGGTGATGACCTATTTTGAAATAGGCAGGATGATCGTGGAACACGAACAAAAAGGAGCCAAAAGAGCGGAATATGCAACAGAAACATTGAAATTACTATCACAGGAACTTACAGCTGAGTTTGGTAAGGGATATTCCAAATCTAATCTGGAATACATGAGAAAGTTCTATCTTATGTATGGAAAAACCCAGACAGTGTCTGGGCAATCTCATAACTATAAAAATGTTAAAGTTCCAGAGAAATACGCAACACTGTCTCGGATTTCTCCAGAAATATTTCAACTGAGCTGGTCGCATTATGTACTCTTAATGAGACTTCCCGAAGCAGAAAGAAAATTTTACGAGATTGAGGCAATCAAACAAAACTGGTCTCTCAGGGAACTTGAGCGTCAATTTAATTCATCACTTTATGAACGGCTTGCACTTAGCCGCGACAAACACAGAGTGAAGGAGTTAAGCCAAAAAGGACATGTCCTCTCAAAACCGCAGGATGCTATCAAAGAGCCTTATGTGCTGGAATTTCTTGGATTGAAGGAAGAAACATCATATTCGGAGACCGATCTTGAGACCGCTATTATCAACAAGATTGAGCACTTTCTGCTTGAACTTGGGAAAGGCTTTCTCTTCGTAGGCAGACAGAAGCGTTTTACCTTTGATGAAGAGCATTTCTTTGTCGACCTCGTATTTTACAATCGCCTGCTGAGGTGTTTCGTTCTTGTAGACCTTAAAATAGGCAAGCTGAGGCATCAGGATATAGGGCAGATGCAGATGTATGTAAACTACTATGACCGCGTGATGAAAAACCCCGATGAAAACAGCACCATTGGGATAGTTTTATGCAAAGAGGCCAAGAAGGCGGTTGTTGAATTTACCCTGCCCAAGGATAATAAGCAGATTTTTGCCCGGAAATACCAGTTATACCTGCCGAGCAAAGAAGAATTGAAAAAACAGTTGGAAGGATAACTTAATTGACTAACAAACAAAAACTCGAATTCACATGGATAGACAAGGAAAACCAGATTCATTTAAACCAAAAAGAGTAACAGGGCAGAATAAGTAAAGAGGAATAAATCCTTTAGGTGAATATTTCCAACAATGTGTGCACCGGAACCAAAGGATTATACCTTGACAATAACCTCTGATATGCTTATACTTATCCAAATATTCTTGTCAGTTCGCACACCTCTATCAATACGGTAAAACCCATAAGTTGTAAATAAACATTACCGGCAAGTCCTCAGAGTAAGGTTTTGGGAATGTATTTGACAGTGAGATCGTGTGAATGTTTTCTTCTCGGTTTAATTAGAGAAACATAATGAGCGCCCATAGCTCAATTGGATAGAGTCACGGACTACGAATCCGGAGGTTGGAGGTTCAAATCCTCCTGGGCGCGTTTTGAAATTTTCTAAAATGATAAATATAGATCGTATGGAAGACGCAAGCAGACACGAATATTTCATGAAACAGGCTATTGTTGAGGCCGAAAAGGCCCTGGAGAAGGATGAGGTGCCTGTCGGGGCTGTGATTGTTTTCGAGAATCGCATTATCGCCCGCGCACATAATCAACGGGAAATACTCAACGACCCCACTGCCCATGCGGAGATGATAGCGATAACTCAAGCGGCCGACTATTTACAGAACTGGCGTTTAACGGGGACAACTATGTATGTTACCTTAGAACCCTGCGCAATGTGCGCCGGGGCGCTGGTACAGTCGAGGATTGATACCCTTGTTTACGGAACGGTGGATAAAAAGGCAGGGGCATGCACATCGGTTATGAACCTTGTCCAGGAACCACGGTTCAATCACCGTTTGAAGGTTATACCGAATATCCTTGCCGAAGAGTGCAAGCATATGTTACAAAAATTTTTTTTGGAAAACTGCCGTACGAAGTAACTGTTTAAGAAGCAGGAGAGGTGCCAGAGTGGTTGATCGGGACGGTCTCGAAAACCGTTTTCCGCTTAACAGCGGAACGTGGGTTCGAATCCCACCCTCTCCGCCAGTGAAAATGATAAAGTTGAGAAGATATGAAGTTGTGAAGATGAGAACTTCCTGACTTCTCACAATCTCCCAGCTTCTCAGTCTCACGTTAGGGTCTTGGTGACTTCGTGACTATTTTAAAAATTTCAGACGTTTTAAACTAAAAAAACTGTTTTCACTCAAATTTGGAGAGGTGTCAGAGAGGCCGAATGAGCGCGCTTGGAAAGCGCGTATACCGACAAAATCGGTATCGCGGGTTCGACTCCCGCCCTCTCCGCCAGTTTATTAAAATTGGCCGTGCTAGATGGGGAGCTAGCGGTTCCTTGTAACCTGCAACCCGCTATAGCAGGATCGATCGCTTTTTGGAGGACTTACGGACTATTAGTTCTGTCTATGTAAGTGGTGTTGAAGGCCGGGTCTCATGCAATAAGAGATGATGCGAACCTGGTCAGGTGCGGAAGCAAGCAGCCATAAGCAATTGTCCTTATGTGCCGTGAGCAAATCTGGCCTGAGCTTACTGCATGGATAAGCTGATGGAAGGGGGGACGAAAAAAAGTGCACGGCCGATTACAAAAATTTTTATGGGAATATTTTTCATATTGTTCTCTGCAAGTCATTAACATTCCGTAGCTTAATCTCCACGATTTCCCACGATGAAAAAAATAGCAGAAGAAGTGTATTGATATAGGTCAAACAACAAAGTATAATATATTTCTAATTATTAATATTATGGTGTCGTTTTTAAGGTGGTCAGATCATGTCTTATGTTGTATTGGCTCGCAGATATCGTCCCCAGACCTTTGAGGATATTGTCGGGCAGGAGCCTATTGTGACAACCCTCAGGAACGCCATTCGCGCCAACAGGGTTGCTCATGCCTATTTGTTAGCAGGACCCCGGGGCGTGGGCAAGACATCGGCAGCTCGTATTTTATCGAAGGCATTGAATTGCCAGCATGGTCCTACGGAAACTCCCTGTAATGTCTGTGATATCTGCCGGTGCATTTCGGAAGGCAACGATATTGACGTTTTGGAAATTGACGGAGCTTCCAACCGGGGAATCGACGAGGTGAGGAATATCCGGCAGAATGTAAGTTACGCCCCTTCGCGTACCCGTTATAAGATTTACATTATTGACGAGGTGCATATGCTTACCCGCGAGGCGTTTAATGCCCTCCTGAAAACCCTTGAAGAGCCGCCGGCCCACGTTAAGTTTATTTTTGCCACAACAGCAGTCAATCGCCTTCCAGAAACCGTCCAGTCACGATGTCAGCGATTCGATTTTAAGAATATTTCCGTCCACGATATTGAAAAGCGGCTTTCGGATATCTGCAAGGCTGAAGGCGTGCAGATTGACACTGCTGCGCTTCAGATGATAGCAAGACACGCCAGGGGAGGATTACGGGATTCTCAATCAGTTTTAGACCAGCTCCTCTCTTTTTGCAAGGATAAGATTTCTCTCGAAGATGTAAATTTTGTTCTGGGTTGTATCGACGAGGACAAGATCATCGGAATGTTCGACAGCTTCGTAAAAAAAGATGCATCCTCTGCCCTGAAGATTGTGGATACTATTTTAAACGATGGAAAAACTTCAGGGGAATTTATCGATCAGTTGTTTTCGTGCATCAGAGACCTGCTGATATTTTCTTCCTGTGGCCAGGATATAAAGTGGACTGAGCTTAATACAACGTTGGTGCAGCAATATGGAAAGTCCTTTTCCGGCGATACCCTCATGTACATGATCCAGATACTTTCAGATGCAAGGATGCGGACGACCGATTCTCTCCTGCAGCGAATTTTGCTAGAAATGGCCGTAATCAAGCTGTGCAGGATGGAATCGATCGGTTCTTTAAATGAAATTGCAGACAGGATTGCATCTTTAGAAAATAGCCTTATGCATTTTGGTGGTGAAACAAGTGAGAAAAATAAAGAATTTACGCCGGTTCAGAAACCCGTTACGCAGCACATGGTGTCGGAGCCACCGCCGGAAGAATATCGTACAATAAAAAACGAAGAGAAAGAATCGGATATCCAGTCTGATGAAAAAAGTCGTTGGGAAAAGATTCTTGTCTCAATCCAGAGCAAGAAAAAATCCACCTGGGCGCTCCTAAAAGAAGGCCGGTTTGCCGGGCTTAAAGACGGAGAAATTACCATCGAGTTTCCCGCTAATTGCTTGTTTCACAAGGGAAAGCTCGATCAGGTTGAAGAAAAAAAACTTATAGAACAATACGCAAAAGAGGCATTCCGGTCTAACGTAAGACTAAAACTTACCCTGGCCCAGAACGGAAATTCGGAAAAAGGCAAAATAAATATCGTATCAGGTCGCGGTCCTTCCGAACAACAGGTCTCCGATTCAATATACTCTGAACCGGCAGTAAAAAAGACCTTGGAATTGTTTGGAGGTCATGTCGTTAAGGTAAATAAATAGAGGAGGTCAATACGATGAAGGGTTTTGGCAATATTGCAGAAATGATGAAACAGGCGCAGAAACAGGCCCAAAAAATGCAGAAACAGATGGAAGAAATTCAAAATGATTTGAAAGAGCGTGTTGTCGAGGCCAGTTCAGGCGGCGGAATGGTCACGGTACATATGAATGGAAAACAAGAAATCCTTTCCCTCAAGATCGACCCGGAAGTAGTGGATCCAAAGGATGTCCAGATGCTTGAAGACCTCATTCTGTCAGCCGTTTCACAGGCATTTAAAAAATCACAGGAGTTGTACCAGGCCGAGATGGGAAAGCTTACGGGCGGATTGAACATTCCGGGAATGCAGGGTTTGCTCGGAGGGGGAATGTAACTGAGTAATATTGACTAAACGAGGTCCTCTAATTTGAATGCATATCCACAGTCGGTAATCAAACTTATCAATGAATTCGGAAAGATGCCTGGAATAGGACAGAAGACCGCAGAGCGCCTTGCATGTCATATTTTAAAACTGCCCGGAGAAGAGGCCATGCAGCTTGCCTATGCCATTCGTGATGTAAAAAAGCTTATCAAAGCGTGTTCGGTTTGCTTTAATGTTTCAGAGAATGACCCGTGTCATATCTGCAGTAATAGCCACAGGGATAGTTCCGTTATTTGCGTGGTTGAACAACTTGCAGACCTCTTGATTATAGAAAAAACGGGTAAATATCGCGGTCTTTACCATGTTCTTGGAGGACACATATCACCCCTGGAAGATATTACGCCGGAATCTTTGACTATCGAGAAACTCTTACAACGGGTAAGGGGAGACCATGTAAAAGAAGTCATTCTGGCGACAAATTTGAATCTGGAAGGAGATGCAACTGCTCTGTATGTTCATAAACAATTGCACTCTTTAGGGGTAAGGGTTACAAGACTTGCCCGCGGGTTGCCGACGGGAAGCTATCTTGAATATGCAAATACGGCAATTGTCGCCGATGCCATGAGTGGCAGAAATGAGATGTTGGGAGTTTAAAGTCGTTTTTCTTATGGAAGGTGATGTTTCATGAAAATGCAATCGTCTTTATTGCCGCAACTTCAGCAGAAGATGAAGTTGTCTCCTCAAATCATTCAATCGATTGAGATTCTCCAGTTGCCTATACTGGCCCTTGTTGAGCACGTGCAGCAGGAATTGGTAGATAATCCTGTATTAGAAGAGGTGGTGGATGAAAAGAAAGATGAAAATCTCAAAGAAGCGGACGATACGCCTCAAACAGCAAAGGATGATGATGTAAAAAGTGACGAGTTTGACAAACTGGGTGAAATTGCAGAAGATTGGCGTGAATACTATTCACAGACTAACGTTCGGCGAAATAATCTGTCGGACGAACGTGATCAAAAACAGGAAGCGCTGGAGAATACCGCCGCCAAGCCAATGTCCCTGCATGATTATTTAATGGGACAGATGTCGTTGATTGAAGTTCCAAACCATTTGGTAGAAGCTTGTGAAAACATTATTTATTCCGTTGATAAAACCGGATACCTGGCCAGCCCGCTGGAAGAAATTGTGCAATCCTTAGAAAAACCTCTTCCTGTCGAGGAAGTCAAGGAATCTCTGAAAATTGTTCAGGCATTGGAACCGCCGGGAGTCGGAGCCAGAAACTTACAGGAGTGTTTGATATTGCAACTTGACAAGCGGGATCCGAACTATCAGTTGATGAAGGAATTGCTCATCAACCATCTCGAAGACATCGAAATGAAGAAATATCCCCTGATAGCCAAAAGGACAGGGCACAGCCTGGAGGTTATCAAGAAGCAGGTGGAATTTATCCGCACCTTAAATCCCAAACCTGGTTCTATCTTTTGTGACGAGACCATACCTTATGTGGTTCCGGAGGTAAAAGTAGAATATATCGATGGGAAATACGAGGTGTTTCTCATCGACAATTCCAATCTACCTCATTTGCATATCAGCGCTTTTTACAAAAAATTCCTGGGTGAGAACGGTACCGACAGTACGACGCGTCAGTATATACAAAAGAAAATAGAATCGGCAAAATGGCTCATCGATGCCATCGAACAGAGAAGGAGCACGTTGTACAAGGTAGCCTGCAAGATAGTGGAGTTGCAAAAGAACTTTTTAGACGAAGGAGTTCATCGTCTCCGGACACTCAAGATGCAAGACGTTGCCGATATAGTTGGAGTGCATGTCTCGACGGTAAGCCGCGCCATTGCGCATAAATACATTCAAACGCCGCAGGGTATATTCGAAATGAAGTTTTTCTTCACCGGCGGTTTCCAGAACGTTGACGGGTCGATGGAGTCATGGGAAGCCATACGACAGAAACTTGGCGAGATCGTTGCAAAAGAAAACAAATCCAATCCTTTGAGCGATGAAGAAGTTGCTGAAAAATTACTCGCATCAGGTATAGATATTGCCCGAAGAACGGTAACAAAGTACCGAAGAATTATGAGAATACCATCCTCAAGACAGAGGAAGGAATTTTAGTATGCCTGCGAAACAAAAAACATTCCTATCGACAGTCATTTCTTCAATCTTGTGTGCAGCCGCCCTGTGGAGCCTGACGGGCTGTTTTACCACCGATAAATATCACAACAAAAAGCACATCGATACTATCAAACAGGATATCAGTTCTATGCACAAGGATATTGACAGAGTGCTTGGCCTTGACGAACCTTCCCCACTGGTAGAAGAACAATAATATCCCATAACGTGATTTTTTCAGCCACGGCTAACTAAGAAAGCAGTCTTTTTTTAATTGAATGCCAATGGACTTTGATCTGATAATAAAAAATGGAACGGTCATTGATGGAACCGGAGTCCCCGGAAGAAATACAGACATTGGCATCAGGGATGACAAGATCGTTTTTTTAGATCATCGCATTCCTGCAAATAATTGTCCCACCGTCGATGCAGAGGGGCTGACTGTTGCCCCAGGATTTATCGACATCCACTCCCACAGTGATTTCTTATGGCTTATCCGTCCGGAGAGCGATAGCAAGATACTCGATGGTGTAACTACGGAAATTTGCGGGAACTGCGGTTTATCGGCCTTTCCATTGCGCGGAAAGGTATTGGAAAGACGGGCGCAGGGATTAGCTAAATACGGTATCGACCTGACGTGGCGGTCGGCCTCTGAATTTTATGATGCAGCGGAAAAGGCCAGGAGTTCTATTAACCGGGCATTTCTTGTCGGTCATGGCAATATCAGGGCATGTACCATTGAATATGAAAATAGAAATCCTGAACAGCATGAACTGCTTCAAATGGATAAAGATTTAAGAGAATCTATGGAGGCAGGGGCATTTGGCATGTCCAGTGGCCTGATCTATCCGCCTGGTTGTTATGCATCAACAAATGAAATTGTGGAAATGTGCAAAGTAGTTGAAAACTATGGCGGGTTTTATGCAACCCATATTCGTAACGAAGGAGACACACTTGAAGATGCGCTTACTGAGGCGATTGAAATATCAAGGCTTTCGGGCGTCAGGCTGCAGGTCTCTCACCTTAAAACATCGGGAAGCCGCAACTGGTATAAGGTCAAAAATATTAAAACCATAATTGAACGCGCTATTGACGAAGGCATCGACATTACCTGCGATCGTTATCCCTATATCGCAGCCGCAACCGATCTGGATGTCATACTGCCCAATTGGGTATACGAGGGCGGCATTGCTGACCAAATAAACAGGCTAAAAGATACAAACACACGGCAGCAAATTGCAAAAGAGGTGTCTCCGCCGGAAGATGATGCTTTTTGGAATGCGATAATGATCTCGTCCGTCTATTATGATAAAAACAAGTGGATGGAGGGAAAGACAATTACAGAGATTTCTCAGGAATTGAACAAGCCGCCTGTTGAAACCGTTTTTGATTTGCTCATAGAAGAAGAGACACGGGTAGATATTTTCTTGTTCAGCATGTGCGAAGAAAATCTGGAAAAGATATTGGGTTGGGATTTTGTCTTTGTCGGTTCTGATAGTTCCATGCGCGCTAACCAAGGCATACTTAAAGAAGGGAAACCCCATCCGCGGAGCTATGGAACTTTTTCGCGCATTTTGGGAAGATTTTACAGAGAAAAGAAACTCCTTTCGTTAGAAAAGGCCATTCAGAAAATGACCGGACTTCCCGCGCAAAAAGTCGGATTAAATAAGAGAGGTTTGATAAAAGCAGGGTATTTTGCAGATATTGCTATTTTTGACGCTGGGAAGATCATTGACAGGAGCACCTTCACAGAACCTCATCAATATTCAGAAGGCGTTGAATACGTCATAGTGAATGGAAAGCTCACCGTGAATAACGGTAAACACACGGGCATAACGAATGGCCGCATATTGCGAAAATCATAACAGAGAAAAAACTGAAGTCGAAGCGAAGTTTGTCTGTCCCGAAGGACTTGGTTTGAACGATTTCCTGGTTGCCATCAGTACCATGAATCTCAAATACACCAAGGAAAATCCCTGTTTTCAGAGGGATGTTTATTTGGATACCTCCGATTATAAACTCCTGACGTCAGATGCCGCATTACGTATACGCCAGAGGGGAGAAAACTATGTGGGCGCTTATAAGTCATGTGTAAAACAACGAGATACCATCTTTGAACGAAGAGAATTTGAATGGACACTTTCGAATGAGGAAGCAAAACTCTGGACTGAAGGGAAAAAACCAACGATTCCACCGATAGTCATTGAAAAATTGCATCTCCAGGGACATGAATTGAGAAAGGTTCTTGTCGTCGAGACACAGCGTAATACAGCAACCATCATTGGAAATGATGGATTTAAAGCAGAGTTGTCTCTGGATGAGGTAATCTTCCGTGGACACAAAGGACAAAAAACTTACCGGGAAATCGAAGTAGAACTATTGAGCGGCCAATTCGAACAGTTAAAACAATTCACCAATAGTCTGCAAAATCAATTAAAATTACAACCTGCCATAGACTCTAAGTACAAAAAAGGAATGATATTAGTTGGGAAATACGGCGCCAAAATCTCCACACAATATGGTTCGCAATAAGTTCATAGAAGATATCAATATTGAATGTTTAAGATGCGACCACGGATACCCCCACATGTATCATTGATATTACGGTAGGGGCAGGTTTCAAACCTGCCCCTACATAGCAACGGCATACCGTTGTTATTGAAATTATTCAAAAAAACTAAATTGTTACCTGAAAACTTATAGCACCTCCAATCACGCCTGCATCACGGCGTTATTATGGAGATTGCTCAACAACCATTATATTAATTTGACTCATTTATTAATCTATCTTTTATGGAGTACAGGGTGGTATAATAATCAAGAAACTTGTCCTCGTGGAAACGGGGAAAACGATTAGAAAAAATTAAATCACTAATCAAGGTGTGACACCACTATGACCCCCCCTATGACCCCTGATATAAAATAATTGTACCACCTTATAATAATTAACATAACAACTAAGACAATTATTTTGTAACAAAAAATATTTTCAAAAATGAAACCTTACTCAAGAGGATAAACAAGATCAAACCTTCATATTGAATAATGAAGGTTCGACCCTGCTGTCTGCTCCACAAATAGCACCTTCACATTATTTTCACCATTTATTTTAACTTCTCTGGCTTGTCTGGTCCCTTACTCGTCCATTGACGGCCAATCTCATCAATCGATTTTGGCACATCCACTTTTGGGACTTGATATCCATAGTTCTTCCTTTGTTCCCGGAGTTCGTCAGAAGAAATACCAAACTGTTTGTCGCGTTTTTCTATCATCCCTTTGCTAATCTGCCCATCGGCGCCAGCAGACCACATGAGGAGAGGCTCGCCCAATGGTATCTCTGTGGTTGGATCAGGCCAGGTATGGAATGTCTTACCCCAACTCGTCAAAAAACCTTCAAGGGCATTGTCGCCCATGTCGGATAAATCTGGTACGATAAGCTGTCCGGATATGATCTCATACGCATGGGGATGCCAATACTTCTTTTCCCCGGCAGGGAGCGATTGATAGGTCTCGTTGCTGATGATGTACTCAATACCAAGGAGCTTGGCTGGCGCTTCTTTGGAGTCGTATATGACACACTGATGGATATCACCACCCTTAACGTTGAGGTTCCGCATTGAACAATAATGGTGCGCCTCTATCTCAAATTTAGGATTGTTTTTGGCTATATGGAATGCGCAGAGATAGAGATGGATATCCTTGACGGGGTCAGCATACTTTAATTTATTAACATTTTCAACGCCATGCGTCCCCTCTGCTGCCACAGCGTCTGTTGATGAGATGCATATTAAACTGAGAAGCGCAATCATCACAACAAACGCAAGATTATTCACTATCGTCTTGAATGAACATCGAAGCATTTTTACCTCCTTTTTTTGGTTGAATGACTAAGAACTATTGTACTGAATGCTGATGTAGCCTTATTTCTTTCAACTCACTTTTTTCTTTTATCCAGTACAGATTTTTATTTAATTATTATAACATATCCTTTATCGTGAGATAAAATACAAAACCTATAGTTAAAATAAGAGTCACTATGGGTGACCTTTACCTTCCCCACAGGTAGGGCTTCGATTGACTGGATGCCATGCACTGCTTCGCCGGCAAGTACTACGACCAAACGCCCTTTTCCCTCTTTTTGTTCAGACATGGTCTCTCACAGTTTCAGATGTGCACGGTGAATTGTGGTTTGAATAGCAGCAATCATTTAAATCTTCTCTCCACTCACGAGACACGAAAACTGTTGTCTAGTAATTTTCTGCCTTTATCTCGAAATATGGTTTTTCGTGCAAGCATGCCGGGCATTTCTCAGGTGCGCCTTCGTGCACATAACCGCAGTTTCTGCATGCCCATTTCACCTTTCCTGCTTTTTTAAATACCTCGTTCTTTTCGATGTTCTCTGCAAGCTTCTTGTAGCGCTTCTCGTGCTGTTCGTCCACCTTCGCTATGTATCTGAAGGCGTCAGCCACGTCTCCGAAACCTTCTTTTTTTGCCTGTGAAGCAACGTAGGTGTAACGGTTCCTTGCCTGTGATTCACCCGCGAACGACGCGAGTAGATTTTTTTCTGTCTGCGTACCTTTCAATTTTGTCATGTTCTACCTCCATTCATTCCTTTGTATATTCACTTAACGGAATATTGTCTTTAGTATCATCCATGGCAATATAGGATGTATGCAAGATAAAAGTTAGGAAACTCTTTGAGATAGTCGGAATATCCATTACCATCACAATTTATTTTCTATTTTCTCCCCTTTTCGCGAGTCTGTGGTCTATCTGGAACAGACTTCCTTTTGAATCTCCTATCATCTTTAACTGTTCGACAATCTTTAACGTATTTGACTCTTCCTCAACCTGCTCATTCACGAACCACCGGAGCATTTCCTCGGTCGCGTAATCCTTTTCTTCCCTGGCTAGATCCATGAGATTATAAATCATTCCCGTCATCATCTGCTCATGCGCATAGACATCTTCAAAAGCTTCGAGGGCGGTCTTCCAGGAGGTCTTCGGTGCAGCGATTTCAGTTAGTTTGACCTTTCCACCACGCTCGATTACATGGGAATAAACCTTCATCGCATGCTCGTATTCCTCCCTTGTCTGCACCCCAAACCAGCTAGCGAAACCATCAAAGTTTTTAGAAGCAAAATCAGCAGACATTGACAAGTACAGAAAAGATGAATGAAACTCAGCATTAATTTGTTTGTTTAATGCATCTTCTATTTTTTTTACAATCATGTTACGCTCCTCGTTGTTTTTTGTAATAAAAATATATTGTAAGTATCTGTTGGATCGATTGCATTCTCGGACAGCCTGAAAAGACTGCCCCACCTGTTTTTTTCACTTATCGTGAATATTTGTGGTTCGTGTTCAGTTCCTTCATGGGAGCCATCACAGAAAGGCTGCTTTTTAGTCTCTGCACATGTGCACCAATAATAAGTACCTGGTTCAAGCTTAGTAACAAAAGGCATCGGTTTTTTCATGTTATGTTCCTCCTTCTTATTTAAACCGTATTTCCTACTTTAGATCCTGCTTCATCGGACATTTTCAGTAAACTGGATATTTCCAGTTTCAATTTATTCAACATTTCCTGTAGTTGTATTTCGTCCGGGATAAACTGGACACTGATTGATTCCATTACATTAAAACCGCATTCTCTGAGCGCCTCCTCTACATGGCGGACACCCTGTCCACCCCAGCCATAGGATCCAAAAGCCAAACCAATTCTGTTTTTTGGAGACAGCCCTTTCAAATAGGTTAAAAAACCTGAAACGGTAGGAAGCATGTTGCTATTTAATGTAGGAGTGCCCACACAGATGAATTTTGCCGTCAGCACGTCGCTCATAATGTCTGAAATATGATTATACCGGAGATTAAGCATCTTTGTCGGAATTCCAAGTAACTCAAAAGCCTCTTGAATTATCGATGCAATCTTTTCCGTAGATTTCCACATGGTGTCAAATATAACCAGCGCCTTTGCCTCTGCTTGATTGGCAGCCCATTTCCTGTATTCCCCGACAATTGTTTTTACATGAGAACGCCAGATGATTCCATGTGCAGGCGCAATCATGTCAATGGGAAGCGGGGCTACTAAATCGAGGGACTTTTGCACCAGAGAAGAATACGGCAGAACAATATTAGCATAATATTTCTTTGCCTCCTCCAAGACGACGCCAAGGGGATATTCATCATCAAACCTTTCGAAAGAAGCGATATGCTGTCCAAAGGCGTCATTAGCAAAAAGGATGTTGTCTTCTTCCAGATAACTCACCATATTGTCTGGCCAGTGTACCATTGGGGTAAGGAAAAATTTTACATTTTTATTACCAAGATTAACGCTCTCGCCTGACTTAACCACCTTAAAATGCCAGTCCTTTTTCCTATAGTGAACGATTAATCCTTTTTGCCCGTTTGGAGATGTTATAATTGTGGCATTTTTGGCAGTTTCCATGAGCAGAGGCAGGCTGCCAGAATGGTCCATTTCCACATGGTTTGAAATAATGTAATGGATTTTCGAAGGGTCTACGAGAGATGATAGCCGTTGTATCATCTTGTCATAAAGGTAAGGTCTCACCGTGTCAATCAGGGTAATTTTCTCATCAAGGATCAGATAAGCATTGTAGGTTGATCCCCTCTGAGTTGAATACCCGTGGAAATTTCTTAAATTCCAATCAATTTCTCCTACCCAATAAACCCCTTCTTTTATTTTTATTGGATTCATGGTTTTCCCCCTAAAAAGTCAAATTCCTTTATTGTTCTAAATTTTAATGTCCTAATATCTGCCACATTTTACTGGTTGTTGTATAAACTCTCTATTGAATATGCTATTCTATTTTTAAATTTTGAAACAAAATTATTATTTAATTTAAGTTTTAAGTTTATTATGTAATTATTATATGTTAGCATTCATTGTTATGTATAGAGAAAAACTTAAAATTCGGAAATTTGTCATATTAACATCGTAAATAAGCAAGAAAGGAGAAGGAAATGCCTGTTACATTAGATTTATTACCAAGAACATATTTATGGTGCACGTGTGGAATGTCAAAAAATCAGCCATTCTGTGATGGGTCTCATGCGAAAACAGAATTCAAACCGCTTAAGTTTACGATTCCTGAAAAAATACGGTTGACACTCTGTAACTGTCAACGCACAAAAAATGCCCCTTATTGTGATGGTTCGCACAATTCTCCATAATGACCAATTATTCATGTTAATTACCATGACACAGAAGCGATATTTTAGCAATATCTTCGAACAAAATAAAAGGAATTAGAGTCAGTGATAAAGCTATTTCAAATTGTTTGGACTGTTTTTCATCTATTGGATTCAAGAATAGATACTGGGTAAGGAAATACCCGGCATAATGCAAGGAAGAAAAAAAGGAAGTAACACATGGGCAAAGAAAATATAACCAAAAACATAGCTGGATTTTTTGAACAGACACTTGAAATTGAACAAAAATCTGCTGATATTTATGCCAAATTATCAAAGCTATTCTCACATGTGCCAGAAGTTTCAGTTTTTTGGGATGAGTTGGCTAAAGAAGAAAAACAACACAGGGATACTTTAAAAGAAATCTATGACTCTTTGACCAATGAACAGCTTTTCTCGTTTTTAAATGAAGATATTATGCAAAAAGTTAATGAAATTCAGAATATTTTGAATAAAGATTTAATTAGTCCAATCAAGAATTTAAATGACGCCTATGAACTGGCACACGAGTTAGAGTATTTTGAAGTAGAAGCGGTATTCAAGTTTTTAGCAAATAAAGTTATTACTTCAGAAGAACGAAAAAATTTTATCCTGTTAGAAATAAATGATCACCAGCAAAAGTTAATGGTTTTTAGCAAAAAATATGGGGATGCTATATCGAGAAGACGGGTTACTATTCAAAGCACGTGATGTAGTGCAATGTATTAGGCGCAGAGTTGTTTATTGGAAATTTTAACAAAACACCTTCAGTTCAAAAGGAGAGAGAAACAATGATTAGTGAAGTTTCGGGGGATATTTTATTTACAAAGGCACAGGCTATTGCCCATGGTATTGCACCAAATGACCCATTTACTCAAGGATTAGCTTTGGCATTAAGGGAAAAATGGCCTATGATGCATAAAGACTACCGCCACTATGCGAACCAAACACATCCTCGACCCGGTGAATTATGGGTATGGGGGGGATTCGGTATTCGCATTTTTAATTTACTAACGCAGAAAGGTTCTTTTGATCATGGAAGCAAACCAGGAAAAGCAACCTTGTCGAATATCAACCATTGCCTTCGAAGGCTTAGACACGAAATAGAGAAAGAGCAAATAAAAAGCCTTGCATTGCCACGTATTGCCACAGGAGTGGGGGGACTCGATTGGAATGAAGTTAAACCACTGATCGAAAAACACCTTGGTGATTTGAAGATAACAATTCTTGTTTATACTCGCTATCAACCAGGCGTGCAAGCAAATGAACCTGGATTATAAAATAACATGACGGCTGAACCTTCTTGTGTGTTTATCCGTATGAGAAAAATGAAACCGGCAGAAATATGTAGGTAAAAACTTCGGCTATTGCAAGGCGTTTTAAAATCAAACAGTAAAGGAGGTATAGAATGATTGCCGAAATTAGTGTGATTCCTATCGGAGAGGGGATTGATCTGGCCGGTTACGTTGCCAGGGTTGTCAAAATCATCGATGAGAGCGGATTGGATTACAAGCTCAATGCTATGGGCACAGTGGTGGAAGGAGATATTGACCGAATTTTCGACCTGATTAAAAAATGTCACAATAAGATGCTGGAAACAGCGCAGAGGGTTTACACTACAGTAAAGATTGATGAAAGGAAGGATAAGAATATAAAAATGATCGAACATAAGGTGCAGGCAGTGGAAAAGGAACTTGGAAGGAGTCTGAAAAAATAAAAACACGGTAAAGAATTTTGGACTTATTCATGAGGGATATAAAATGAGGGAGGAGTTGGAAGGGGTCGCAACTTGATTAGTGATTAATTTATTGACAATAAAGGCGATTCCCCATTTTCATGAGGACAGGTTTGCTACCTTGTCTGCCATGACAAAACAATGGCGCATAGAACCTGTCCTCGTGAAAACGGGGAAACGATTAGAAAAAATTAAATCACTAATCAAGGGTGTTCCCTTTTTATATTAAACGTCTTAAATAAGTTGATATTGAATGCCTGTCAATTCCGAACTCAGTGAGGGATCTCAGAATTTCTCAGGAAAATAGCGCTTATCAAGCCCGCGGGTGGAACTGTTGGTGTACGGTTTTCAAGTGCTGCTTGCTCACGTGGGTATAGATTTGAGTGGTTGCGATGTTGACGTGTCCCAGCATTTCCTGAACTGATCGCAGGTCAGCGCCATTTTCCAGCAGATGGGTAGCGAATGAGTGTCTTAGCTTGTGCGGAGATATGCGTTCATGGATGCCTGCTTTCAAGGCGCAATTCCTTACAATCTTCCAGATATTTTCTCTCCGAAGCGGTTTTCCTGCCTTTGAAAGGAATAAATATGGGCTATGCCGGCTGTTTCTTATTTCCGGCCTCGCAACTTTCAAATAATTTTGAATGGCCTGGATTGCCTTTGTCCCAAGGGGCACGATGCGTTCTTTTGACCTCTTACCCCGGCATTTTACATAACCATATTCGAAATTAACCCAATCCATCTGAATTGCAGCTACCTCCGATACCCTTGCACCCGTCGCATACAAAAGCTCAAGAATGGCCTTGTTTCTGGCTCCCAGCTTTGTATTTACATCAGGAACAGAAAGCAAGTTGTCAACCTTATCAACAGAAAGAACAACCGGCAACCTCTTCCAGAGCTTTGGTGAATCTATTACGGTAAACGGGTTTGTCTGGAGTTTACCCTCCGAAAGCTGAAATTTGTACAACATACGGATAGACACCAGGGCGCGGCTGATGGACGATGCGGACAGACCCCGTTTTTTTTCGGAAATAATGAAGCTGGTAATCGTGTCGGGACGGACGTCGTTGAAGTCTGATATTTTTTTAGAAAGCAGGAAATTGGTAAATAGTTGCAGATCGTGGCTGTAACTCTGGATGGTGTTCTTTGATAAGCCGCATTCGACAATGAGGTAGTTTATAAACGACTCGACAAGGTCGTCCATATCATCTCCAATCTTGCCTTCGCTGAATTTCTTGAAAAAACTGAGGATTTCAACCCAATTTAATCAGCCATTTCCACAATGACAAATAATGTATTTCTCTCCCGCCAAACGCTTCCTTTGCCTCATAGTCCCATGTAAGCACCATGAGGTTATCGCATCCTGTCTCGTTTGCCGCCTTGACAAGGGCGTTTGTCTCTCTCTTTTGTGTCTTATCGTTATCAATGTCGTGACATACCTGGATTAGCTGACTTACCTTCAACCCTTCCTTGACAGTAAAATCTACTTCCTTGCCGTCTCTGGTCTTGTAATAATAAAACTCCTTTCCCCTTCTCAGGAGTTCTATAGCCACCAGGTTCTCAATCAATCTCCCTGTGTCAGGGGCTGTCTTGAACTTAACCGCATTTATCACGCCGGTATCATAGGCATAGACCTTCCTGGGGCTTTTCATCTGCTCCTTAACCTTATGTGAAAACCTCTCGGTGTTGAATATCAGGAATGCCTCGTTGAGATAATCGGTGTAGTTTTCCACCGTGTGCACGCTTTTAAACTCAAGCGCTTTCTTGAGCCTTGTATATGAAAACTCGTTTGAATGGTTTGTAATAAGATAGAGTCCGAGGTCATGGAGTTTTTTGGCATAGCGCACATTGTATCTCTTTACGATATCTTTGAACAGGATGCTCTCAACCAGGGTAGTGATGTAACTTTTAGGGTCGATGTTCTTTATCAAGACTTCAGGATATCCGCCTTTGTCCGTATATTCGTTCAGCAGGTTAAGGAGCATGCCCTGGCGTTCTTTCGTGTCAAGGGTCTCATCTATTACAAAATTCCTCGCTCTGAGGAATTCAGAAAAAGAAAACGGAAATATCTGGAACTGGATATAGCGGCCTGTCAGGTGGGTGGCAAGTTCCCTGCTCAGGAGGCGTGAGTTTGAGCCGGTAATTACCATATTGAACCCCTTGCGGTGAAGCCTGTTTAAGAAGAGTTCCCAGTTACGGAGGTTCTGAATCTCATCAAAAAGGATGTATTTTGTCTCTCCATACACCTGCCTGATAGCCTTCAGGAGGTCGTCATAATCAGAGACATCGAGGAGCCTCTCATCATCAAAGTTCAGATAAGCAAAATCCAACCCTTCAAGCATCTGTATTGCGAAAACAGATTTGCCTGCCCTTCTTGGTCCAACAATGACCTTAATGAGGTTATTCTTCATATTTTTCCGGGCATTCGTCAGTCCCTCTCTTTGAACATACCAGGTACTAAGGAATTCGTCCCGCTCTGCCTTATGACCTAATACAATCTCTTTCACTCTCGCCTCATCTCCCCGTTCTCGCGAGGACAATATCAATAAATTAATCTAACTGCACAAATACCTGTTATTTTGTGCAGTGTGATTAATTATATGCACAAAGATTAGATTTTACAAGTGGATTGTGCTGAATAAACTTGTTCCTTCCACGTGAACAACACTGTCGTTTATGAAAGGAATGTAAATGGATGTGTCCAGAATTGTTTAATCCTTGCATCTGCCGTAGATATCTTTGCCGGACCCCTTGCCTTTGATTGCCACGAAGACATTCCTCATTTTTAAAAGCAGAGTTTGTTTTCCTGTAGTCATATCTAATGTGAAATGAGTATCCTGATCACCAGTTTTTCCCCCAGGATTCTTTCATATACTCTTTATATACTATGGCTTGCTGTCTCAGAGGAATATCTACGTCCCCAAAATACTGGAGACGGTGTGCTTACAAACTCAATCTGGGTTTTATACTTTATAACCGTCCGGATCTCAAAATCCCTATTGCAAGTCCTAATCCAAGAAGCCCTGCGAAGACAAATCCCAGAATACCCAGCACCGGAAATCCGTACACGTGTGGGCCTTTGTTTGCCATAATAATAAGAGAAGAGCCGATAATCAGGGCAGAGATAACCAGGCTGAATGAAATACGATTACTGGATTTATCCATCTCGGCTATGAATTTCGAGAGACCCTGATGCTCAAATTCGATCTTTAACGTTCCTGTCTTTATCTTTTTTAGGATTTCATAGGTGTCTTTTGGAATTACCTTGAGGATATCCAATAGTTCAGAGGAATAAAGCGCTACGTTTTTGTATATGCGTTTCGGGTCGTGCCTTTCGCGGACAAGTCTTTCCACAAATGGCCTCGTATAGGCGATAGTATTAAAATCCGGGTCCAACTGTCTGGCAACGCCATCCATGGTGACAATGGCCTTAATCATGACGTGGAATTGCGGCGGTATCTTTAATTTATGTCGTGTCATTAATTCGACGGCTTGCGGCAGTATGGTTGAAATTTCTATTTGTTTTAATGGAATATCGTAAAACCGTTCTACGAAATCGCTGATATCGTGCCTGAAATCCCTCACAGACTCTTCCTCAACAAAGACCCCTATCATTTCCAGCGCCTTCAAGACACCATTCATGTTTTTCGTGGATACGGCAATCAGAAGGTTTACCACCACGTCTCGTGTGTCTTCATCGAGCCTGCCGACAATCCCAAAATCCACAAATGCGGCAGCGTTATCAGGCAGGATGAAGAGATTTCCCGGATGAGGGTCTGCATGAAAGAACCCGTCAATGAATATTTGCTGGAGGATGGCATTGGCTCCATTTGCGGCAACGGCCTTCTTTTCTTCGTCTGAATGAGGCTGGGTCAGGTAATCGCTCATTCGAATGCCCGTTATTTCTTCTGTGGTAATTACCCTGGATTTCGTATATTCCCAATAAATCCTGGGGATATGAACGGCTGTGCTGTCTTTAAAGTTTTTGCGAAATTTATCGATATTGTGCGCCTCATAGGTAAAATCTATCTCCTTTGTGATTGTCTTTGAAAATTCATCAACAATGGTAATAGGGTCGAAAAACTTGATATCCTGCATATATCGGTTGGCCAACTGGGCTAAGCTATAAAGGATATCTATGTCCGTCTCGATCATTTTCCGTATATCAGGACGCTGCACCTTTACGACTACATTTTCACCCGTCTTGAGTTGCGCACGATGCGCCTGTCCCAGGGATGCGGCGGCAAAGGGGACAGGATCAAATGAGGCAAATATTTTTTCAGGATAACTTCCAAAGGATTCTTTTATCTGCTTTTTGACGTCTTCGTAGCCAAAGGGAGGAACTCTGTCCTGGAGTTTACTGAGTTCATAGCAAAGGTCCAGAGGAACGAGATCCGGTCGAACACTCAGGATTTGTCCCAATTTTATAAATGTGGGGCCTAGTTCTTCCAATACCTTCCTGAGCCGGACAGCCCGGGACTCCGGGGGTTCTGTAAACCGCCGCAACACCCGGGTCTTGATAATGCCTCTTCCAATGGCATGCTCTTCTAAATGAAGTTGTTGGACGGCAAAACCAAAACCGTGCTTGGTTAATATCCTTAAGATTTGGTTGAGACGGCGTATGTCCCGGATTTTCTGGCCTATTTTCCTTAATTGCATGTATTACCCTAATGGTTCACCACTGATTTTCACGGGATTACACAAGATAATGCCGGCGACTATCTAAATTCGATAACGTTTCAGCCACCTTGGTAATGGATGCAGAATACAGCTCCCTCGCCCCCTTAAAAAAGGGAATTTAGGGGGTTGTCCATACCAGAAATCCATGTCCTTGAAATGTGATACTCTGTACTACAAAATTATAAAACCTTGCTTTTTTAGCAAAGATTTTTGTAGAAAATATTTTACCTTCCCTTTCCCCTCCTTGCGAAGGAGGGGATTGAGGGGTGGTTTCTTTGGTTGTGGCTCTGCCACGCTGTAGTTTTCCACTATAAATTCTTCCTTATTCTTCCCTGGATTCCATTCTTTTTATAATCTCATCGAGTTTTTTCTGCATTTCCTGGAGTTCACGTCGTGTTGGAATATCCAGTTTATGAAGCGCCTTTTCCACAATCTCTTCAATCCTGGATTCAATTTCTTTTTTGCTCGATAAGACTTTGTTAAATAACTCCTTTACCTGTGCCTTTGCTTCATCTGCCTTGATTTCTCCCTTTTTTACCAAGTCATCAATAATTTCTTCGACGTTCTCTTTCGTTATTAACAATGCCCCAAATCCAAAGTTTATCGCCTTTTTTAAAAAATCTGACATCATGTCCCACCTCCCATAAATATTAAGCGCAAAGTTTTCCTATCCGTGCTCCTTTGGGTAAATTCATGGTTGAATAATGATGGATAATATATGATTGCCATTAAAAAAACAACTAATTTTGGTAATAGTTCACCGCAGAGGCGCAAAGAGCGCAAAGGTATTATGTTTAGAAAGTGGATACTGAAAATTTCTGAAAACCTTGTGATTTTGTTATAGAAGTAGAGACAGGTTTGAAACCTGTCTCTACTCTTTCCTCCCCCTTTCTCCCCCTCTGGAGGGGGACATGGGGAAGGGCGTCCTTTGCGCCTTGGCGGTAGGGGGTGAACTATTACCTATTCTTTTACCCCAAGTTTCTCAATCATTTTATTGATGGCTTCACTTTGTTCCGGTTCCAGGACAGACAATTCCTTCAGATAATGGATTGCCTTTTGGCTGTCCCTTTTGTAATTCCAATATAAGGTAATAAGGCTCACATAGGAGTTGGTATTTTGGGGATATATATTCACGATAAATTCAAATTCAGCAATCGCTTCTTCTATAAGCCCTTTTTTCGTATAGGTATTGC
This sequence comes from Planctomycetota bacterium, assembly GCA_016873155.1. Classification (GTDB taxonomy): domain Bacteria; phylum Planctomycetota; class Brocadiia; order Brocadiales; family Brocadiaceae; genus Wunengus. The sequence goes on from VGXX01000018.1 coordinate 22,833, forward strand.
CCAAATTTTCGTGATAAATAATGCCCTTTGGGTCATATTTTGTTGCGAGTTTGTATTCCGTAATTGCATCATCGAATGAACCTTTTTTAACATATACATTTCCTATGTTGTTGTGGGTAATTGGGCTTTCCGGGTCGATTGAAGCTGAGAGTTTGTATTCCGCCATGGCATTGTCCAGCAAATGCCTGTCTTCGTAAATGTTCCCCAGGTTGTTGTGGGCATGAGGGTTGTTATTGTTAAGCTGGATTACATTCTTGTATTCAATCTCGGCGTCATTCGTTAATCCCATCTTCCCGTATGTCACACCAAGATTAAAATGGGCAATTTCATTGAATGGGCTAATCTCGATGGATTTTTTGTATTCTGCAATTGCATTTTTAAGATGCCCTTCGTCGGCATATGCCTTAGCAAGATTATCAATCGTCTTTGATAAGACCCGTTTATCCAAAACACTTAAGCCTTTATTCATATACACATTGGCAATATTGCCATGTGCCTCCGAATAATCAGGCCTGATTTGAATAGCGGTATTGTATTCTTTCATTGCGGCATCTATGAACCCCATTTTTTTATACAAAACACCCAGATTGTTGTGGGCGCGCGAACTTTGGGGCGAGTCTATAACAGTCGTAGACCATAGCGAAAGTTCATCGAACCAGATTTTAGCTCTGTTGCACGTTTGCCAGCAAAACCCCGTCAAAATAATGCTGATAACAAATGGAAAACTCCAGGAAGTCAGGCAGTCGGATTTTAAACCTGATCCGGGTATAAGACTGAGTAATTGGCCTCCGAGAATGCAAAATCCAACAAGGGGTATATAAAGATACCGTTCAGCCATTATATTTTCTATAGGAATAATATTTAAAACCGGAAGCAAGGTAACAAAAAACCATAGTATAGAGAAAAAGAGTGTCTTTGAATAAAAAAACAGTTTGTAGGTAATTACCGTTACAGAAATGATGAGAAGGAAGGACAGGACAAAGGACAATTCTCCAGGAGATGAAGTATGTGGGACGACATAGTCTGCATTTAAGTGCACAGGGAAAAATAAAAGCTTTATATAAGAAGCGATGACTTTTGACATGGTCAGAAAGTTTATCCAAAGGCTATTCTGTGGATACGGTATGTAAGATTCTGTGGGGTTGTGTAAGAATACGAAGCGCAGCGTAATGTAAAAGACGGTTATCAAGATATAGCCGATGTGGCAACGGATGCGTTTAAAGGTAAATAATGCCTTGCCGTACCTCATGATATCGTACAGGCCGATGAGTATTGGAAAGGTAACGGCCATTTCCTTGGAAAAAAGTCCCAGGAAGTAGCATAAAAGAGAGATTCCGTACCACAAAACGGTTGGACGCTGATGGCTCTTGAGATAGAAGAGAAATGCGGCAAAGTAAAAGGTGGCAGCCATAATGTCTTCGCGATAGCTTACGGCATTGACTGCCTCCGTAAGTAAGGAATAAGTGCAAAAAATAAGGCTGGCAATAAAAGGCACGGAGATTTTCACCGTTTGTATTGTTGAAATACGCGCTTCCGGATTCTGTGGAAAGAAAGATTTTAATGCTCTGTCTGGTTCGCCTCTGATCGCGCTAAATAAACGGGTAAGCAGGAAAAACAAAAGCGCCGAATTGAGGCTGTGGAGAAGCAGGTTCGTGAGATGGTATCCGAGAGGATTTAGCTGCCAGAAGAAGTAATCGATAAAATAAGATACCGTAACGACGGGACGATAACTGAGTTCACCTGAGGACGTGAAATAGTCATTGGTAAAGATCGTGGGTATCTTGTGCCACGACCTTATCAGATAATTATTCGTAATGGTAAACTTATCATCGTAGGCAAAACCGTTTCCCAGGGTATATAGGTATATGAGTGCGGAAACAACGACGATACTTAGTAACTGACAAAATAAAAGGAATGTCTTGCCTGGCTTGAATACCACCGTCCCACGTTTATTTATGGGTTGGTACGGATTGCACATTTACCGTTTTTAGGTATTGATATCATGAAAATAATTAAAATAACTTAAATTAATTTTGACAGGATTAACAGGAGAATCAGGATGAAATAAGGTAGCTTTTATGTTGTTAATCCTGAATATCTTGTCTAAGGTAACTGTCCTATTATTACAAGCAATCTTGGATTATTTACATGCAAAGATTCAATATTAAACGCCCTCGTGTTTCCTTCTGCGCCTTTTTAAAAGATACTTCTTCCTGTTTAACCTGTGCTTTTTTTTTCCGCTAAAACCGCTTGCCATGATACTCCTCACAATAAGTTTAATATGTATACAAAACGAGTAGAGATGATACCAACAATAAGCTAAAAATTCAATAAAATATTAATTATTATATCGTTAAAATAAAGATTTTATGGTTGGTATAACATTATTTGGGAGTGTGGGCACGGCAATTAAAAAAAGTTTGCATCTTGCCAGATCGTTTGTTAACATTATTTTACTTTTTCCCGGATATGTCACTTTGTCATTTTGTGAGGTAAGAACCTATGGCTAAAAAAGCCAGTGGAGAAAAAATGAGTTGCTCCTTTTGCGGAAGGAGTTATGAAGCAGTAAACCGTTTAATTCAAGGCGATACGAACATTTTCATTTGTAACGAATGTGTAGAGGCATGCCATGCGCTTCTTAAAAAAGATCAAAAACAAGTTCTGAGCAAACCCCTGGGAAAAATACCGATCCCTTCACAGATCAAGGAACGATTGGATGAATATATCATAGGCCAGGATACGGCAAAAAAAACACTTGCCGTTGCAGTGTACAACCACTATAAGCGTTTGATTACGAGTTCCAGTAAGGATGGAGTTGAAATAGAAAAAAGTAATATATTGCTTATAGGACCTACCGGTTCCGGGAAAACCCTCCTGGCGCGTACCCTCGCCAGAATACTTGACGTTCCCTTTGCAATCGCAGATGCAACGACCCTCACCGAGGCTGGGTATGTGGGTGAGGACGTGGAAAACGTATTATTGGCCTTGTTAAGAAATTCGGATTTCAATCTTCAGCGCGCACAGCAGGGAATTATCTACATTGACGAGATTGATAAAATTGCCAGAAAGAGTCCGAACCCATCAATCACAAGGGATGTCTCCGGTGAAGGGGTGCAGCAGGCATTGCTGAAGATGCTGGAAGGCACCGTGGCAAATGTGCCTCCTCAGGGTGGAAGAAAACATCCGGAACAACAATATATTCAAATGGACACGAAGGACATCCTCTTTATTTGCGGCGGCACCTTTACGGGAATAGAGGATATTATCAGGAGAAGGATTGGGAAAATAAATATAGGATTTGATGCAAAAAAAGTTGATAAAGGAGAAGAATCCTTTGCTGACATTTTGAGTAAAGTAGAAGTCGAGGACATTATTGACTATGGAATGATTGTGGAGTTTATAGGGCGACTGCCCATCACTGCGCCTTTGATGCCGCTAACGCAGGACGACCTGATCAAGGTAATGACGGAACCCAAGAATGCCCTGGTCAAGCAATACCAGAAATTCTTTGAAATGGAAGAAGCCAAGTTGGAATTTTCTCATGAAGCATTGGGAGAAATCAGCAAAAAGGCATTTGAAAAGAAGACCGGCGCAAGGGCATTAAGGTCGATATT
>VGXX01000019.1 GCA_016873155.1 Planctomycetota bacterium
AAAGCTTTACCACCATTCCAACAACACAGAACGCAAGTACTAATTTGATGAAACGTTCGCCTCCGGTTACCGCCATATGACTGCCAAGCCAGCCGCCAAAACCGTTACCTGCGGCTAAAGCCAGACCAATTGACCAGCATATCTTGCTGTTGAAGATAAATACAATCAACGCAAACAGCGCATTGATACCAACAATGAATACCTTGTGGCTGTTCACCTCTACAAGATTTAATCCGCTAATTGTGGTTAGAACTGCAATAATCAAGAAACCAATGCCAGCCTGAATAAATCCGCCGTAAACTCCAACAAAGAAGAAAATAAGCATACTGACCGTACGGCGACGCCTGCTTAAACTGGCCATGCCTCCATCGTATTGAGCGATTCCTTGCCTCATTCGTATTGGATTCCACAAAATAAGCACGAGCACAAGTATCATGACCACAGCCAGTATCCTTTTGAACAGGATTTCTGGTACATCAACGGCAAGCTGAGCGCCGATAATAGCGCCCACAAGCGCCGGTAGTGACATAAGAAGACTCGACTTGAAATCTGAAACACCCTTTCTTTTAAAACCAGTGACGGCTAACACACTCTGAACCGTGATCGCCAACCGGTTAGTTCCATTTGCAACCGTTGCCGGTAACCCCAGGAAAATAAGTACAGGCATGGTAATCAATGAACCGCCACCTGCAAGGGTATTAACAACTCCGGCAACAACACCAATGGTAAAAATAACAGTAAATTGCCATATTTCCATAGACATTCAATTTTAAGAAGGTATGTACAGTTTAAAATTAAGCATCGGTCTTTGAGGGAATGATTTTTTCGAGTTCAGTTATAAGAAATGGAAGGTCATGAGTAACTGTTTTCCAAACCAAATCCAAGTCAACGTCAAAATAGGCATGGATAAGATGATTCCTCATGCCAATGATATCAAGCCACGGAATGTGAAAGTATTTTGTTTTCAGTTTATCTGAAATTTTACTGGCGGCTTCACCAATAATCTCGATCTCTTTAACCAAAGATAGTACCAACATACGATCCTTGTTTAAATCGATTTTTGACTTATCCTTGGCAAAAAATACGGCCTCTTTTGCAGCATCAAGCATATGTTTGATGCGAACTAAATCATCATTTGACATAAGCCACCTGTGCAGAAGAAACAACTTCATCACGGAAATATCTGCTTAATTCCTGTGGAGTTCGTAAATCTACATTTTTTCCCAAAATTCCAGAAAGTTCCCGCTCCATATGCGCCAACCCAAAGAAACCAGGCACGTGCTCCGCCTCGAACTCTACAAGCACATCAACATCGCTGTCAGGCCGGAAGTCGTTTCTTAAGACGGAGCCGAAAAAAGAAAGTTTGCGAATGTAATTTCGCTTACAAAATTCAGCTATAGTTTCATGTGGAATATTGATATTTGCTTTGTTGTTCATATTATTTTACTTTTTTCTCTGGTCTTATATTCTTTAATTCATCGGAAAATAGTAATTCATATAATCTATAGGCAGGAACAACTGCTGCAATTCCAACATTTTCGAGAGAAATTGGGATTTTACTCGTTTCAGCAACTTGAATCTCTCTGGCATCTAAATAACAACCTTTCATTATACCGGCAAGTAAAAATTTATACTCTTTACTTAATGAATCAGGTTCTCTTGTTAAACCGAAATAAAAGAAAACAGGTGCACCACTATTTCCACCGAAGGATTGAGACTCCACCAGGTATAAGTCCAACATTTTGGGAACTTCATCTTTTTTATCCTTCCAGGGTATTTTCTCGTCTGTAATAAGAGCGACTCTGCCAAACCTAGTTATAGGATAGTTTCTTTGATTACCATAATAGGGAGTAAACAGACCAACAAAGAACACGTCATCCCCTTCCCTAATTTTAGCTTCTTTAAATATTTCTTTGGTAGTAATCATATTTACGGGTATCCATTTACAATCAAAAATATTAGGATCGGGAGCTAAAGGTATTAAAGTAATATCAACAGTTGCATCCTTATGACTGTATACCTTGACAGCATTCGAACCACAGAGAGGAATTTCGAACATTTGTGCATCTCCAGTTTTTTTATTTAGGCGGACATAGACAGAATTAAAAAGAGAATTCGTCTTATCATCCAAAAGAACATGCTTAGCGGTCACCAAATAAATATAAGATATATTAGGATCGTTTTCATCCTTGATTCCAACAAAGAAACCAGTACCATTTGGAATAACTTGTCCCGAATCATTTTTTATAAAAATAAAAGTAACCGTATCTTTGATTTCCTGAGGAATAGTTGTTGCTGGGACATTTCCTACGGAAATAAATAATAACGCTATAATTATTGAAAAGATTATTCTCTTCATAGAATTATCTCCTCAAATATACATTTAGTAGTAAGACAAAAGTTTTTCATTTAGTAACGGGTTATTTACCTTTATTTTGAAAATGATGGTTTCTCAACTGGCCAGATTATTGCTTTATACCATTAAACTGTCAAGGAATTTTTGAATATCTTGATATTATTTAAGCAGAAATGACAAAAGGATTGTTTCAAGTTAAGGATGGCGTGATGGATTATTTCCATGATTTTCGAAGTGAAAATATCAGTTGGAATGTGTCAACTAATGAGATAACGATGGCAGCAACAACCGGGGGAGAAATGGTGATTAAGGTGGGTTTTAAAAGACGAAAACCCGACGACTTTTTGTTGAGTAAGGGCAGGTTTGAAACCGGCCCCTACATTTTACCCACCCCTGAATCCCCTCCCAAGAGGGGACTTCTCAAATTCCCCTCATTGGTAGGACAAGCGTCCCCGCTTGTCATTATGACGTCAACCGAGGGCGGTTGACCTACCATAGTAGAAAGGGGTGTATTCTTCTCAGGGTAACTTTGGCGGCTTTTAGATACACGGCAAATGCTGGTAAAACAACCCTCATACCCCCTTTATTAAGGGAGATTTCCACAAGTCCCCCTTAACAAAGGGGGATTCATAGGGGGTTGTCTGACTGCGCTGTTTCCAACTTTGAAATTCCTATACGTCAAGATATTTTTAGTGTGTCAATCTTTGCAGCCAGGATAAAGTCGCTCTCTGTCAGGCCGTTGATTTTGTGGGTATAAATGGTGATCTCTGCCTTTCCCCAGGTGAAAGTGATTACGGGATGGTGTCCCTGATCTTCGGCAATCGCTCCTACTTTATTCACAAAATCCAATGTCTTGCGAAAGTCAGGAAATTTAAAGGTTCTGAACAGATGATGTTCCTCTACCACTTCCCAGCCTTCTACCTGTTTTTGTAATACACAGACGGCATCGCCTTTGAGCGGTGGCACTCCGCCCTTGCACGGTACACATGTTTTTGAGGCTAGTTCGGACATGGTTATCACCTCCGTAAATGAAAATGTCAAAATGTAAATTGCAAACTTTAGTTCCTCTCCCTTGATGGGAGAGGCTGGGTGAGGGTGAAAGAAAAAAGCAGATCACCCTCCCCTAACCCCTCCCATCAAGGGAGGGGAAAAAGGTCGCTGAATGCCTGATTTGATCTTTATTCAGGTATCATTACACCTTTCTCTTTTGCCACCTTTATCGCCCCTTCATAGCCAGCATCTACGTGCCTTGCAATCCCAATTCCCGGATCTGCCGTCAAAACTCTTTCAAGTCTTTCGTCCTTTTCCTTTGTACCGTCAGCCACGATAACCATGCCGGCGTGGAGGGAATTGCCAATTCCTACGCCCCCTCCATGATGAAAACTTACCCAACTGGCGCCATTAATGGCATTCAAGGCAAAGTTTATCAGCGGCCAATCGGCAACGGCATCGCTGCCGTCTTTCATATCCTCGGTCTCCCGATATGGAGATGCAACAGAACCACAGTCAAGGTGGTCTCTCCCGATAACTACGGGCGCTTTGACGATACCTTTCCTCACCATATCGTTAATGAGTAAACCCATCTTTGCACGATCGCCGTATCCCAACCAGCAGATTCTGGCTGGCAGTCCTAATTGAGGTACTTTTTCCCTGGCAAGTTTTATCCACCTTACCAGCGATGTATCTTCTGGAAAGTTATTGATGACCGCTTCGTCTATTTTCTCAATATCTGCCACATCACCCGATAACGCAGCCCACCGGAACGGCCCTTTCCCCTGACAGAATAAAGGCCGTATAAATGCAGGGACAAAACCCGGATACCAATAGCGTCCGTCGGAATCCCTCATGGATACGCCCGCCGACTCCGCCTGTGACCTGAGATTATTGCCGTAATCAAAACACACAGCCCCATTCCTCTGCATATCCAGAATGGCCTTTGCATGATCGACAATGGCGTCTAATACTTTTTCTTTATATACTCGTTTGTTCTTCTCTCTTAAATTGTCGAGTTCCTTCACATCACCTACCGGTACATACGACATCAGATCGTGGGCAGGTGTCTGATCCGTTACGATGTCCGGTGTGATATTTCGCTTTACCAGTTCAGGATGTATGATGGCGGCATTCCCCACCAAACCTACAGATAGCGGCATTTGTCTGGATTTTGCGTCTGCAACCCATTGAAGCGCCTCATCGAGATTATCCGTCATTTTATCACAGTAACCCTCTTTAATCTTTTTTTCTATGCGTTCCCTCCTCACCTCTACGCACAGTACCACGCCCTCGTTCATAGTTACGGCCAACGGCTGTGCGCTGCTCATACCTCCCATGCCTGCCGTGAGCACAAACTTGCCCTTAAGAGTATCGGCATTAAATACCTTCCTGGCAAGGGCTGCAAAGGTTTCGTATGTACCCTGCAGGATGCCCTGTGTACCGATATAAATCCAGCTTCCCGCCGTCATCTGACCGTACATGATGAGTCCCATTTCATCGTATCTGTCAAACACCTCCTGTTTGGCCCAGGCAGGAACAAGATTTGCACTAGCAATGACAATGCGCGGAGCCCATTCATGAGTCCTGGCAATATACACCGGCTTGCCCGACTGAACACATAGCGTCTCGTCCTTTTTGAGGATTCGTAATGCATTCACGATTCTGTGATATTCCTTCCAGTTCCTAACGGCGCGCCCGGTACCTCCGTAAACGATGAGTTCGTCAGGCTGGATTGCCACATCGGGGTCGAGGTTATTCATCAACATCCGCAATGCCGCTTCACTGTCCCAGTTTTTGCATGTAAGGGTTGCGCCCCTTGGCGCTTTAATGGGTGTCTGCGGTCTAAGTTCGTAATACATCGGTCGCGTCATAGAATCTATTCCTTTAAATTTCGCTGATACATGACGTAGGGGTTTAAAATTTCAAACCCCTACATTTAAAATCCGTCTCCGAATAATTTTTTTCAGAATTAAACTTCAGGTAAAAATTTAGCCAATTCCTGCATCCACTTCCACGTTTCGTTCTTCATCCCTTCTGCCTCAACGCCGTCCTTGAATGAATCCTCGTTGTCCTCGATAAAGCAATACACCTTTCCTAAAAATTCTTTCAGTTCCGCTACCTGCTTTAAGATATCCATATTAATTTCCCCTCTTTGCTTTTTTCATTTTAATCTCAATTTCTTTCTCTGCTCCTTCTTTAAGTATTACCGTTTTACTCGACCTCTTATAACCATTTTTCTTCGCAATAATCACATAGGTATTAGCATCCAAATCTACAAATTCAAAGTAACCATCCGCATCAGAAGATGTGGTCGTTGAAATCTTAGTTTTTATACCTCTGAGTTTTATCTTTGCTGATTCAAGGGGATCACCTTTTGTATTTACAACATATCCCGTTATTGTGCCTTTTGTGATTAGTTCCAGAGTAACCGTCCCAAGGCTTAGAATTTCTCCTTCCCCAAGGCTTATATTCCTGGTCTGGCTCTGGTATCCATCTTTCTCGTATGTGAGTGTATAATCTCCTGCAGCAAGACCGTAGAATTCATAATAACCATCTTCGTTGGTGTCGATACCATCTGAAAAACTATTGCCTGTAATGGTTACCGTAACCCCTTCCAATGGGAAATTATCTTGATCATATACAGTCCCGAAAAGGAAGCCATTGCCTCCCGGTGTAGGGGACGATGCAGGTGTCGGCGACGTTAAAGGCGTTGGTGTTGATGATGGAGTTGTGCTTGTTAAGTAGTTTAGCGCATTGAGCACATTTAGGTGACCGTACCCATCGGTATTATTCTGCTCTCCATTATTGCTTGCAGTTTGAAACAGGGCATTTCTGACACTTTCTGGATTTCCCTTTAATGAAGAGTTGGACTCCATCAACAATGCCCCCGCCCCTGCCGCAATGGGACAGGCCATGCTTGTTCCCTGGCTTAACTGGTAATCCGCCGGTCCTTTGCCGTCGTTAATGCCATCGTTATCAATCACATAATAATCTTCACTTCCTGGCCAGATAACAATCTTATCTCTTGCGGAAATAATCCCCTGACCGGGAGCGGCGATGTCGGGTTTTTTTGTGCCATCGATCCTCGGTCCGCGACTGCTAAATGAGGAAATATTACCAATTGTCTGATCATTTGTATAATGCCAGCTTTCCCCTTTATAATCAGTCCATGACGGTCGAGTTACATATGATGCTACTGCTATTGCATTGTTAGCCGTTGCCGGTGATCCAACAGTATAACCAGGGTCTGCATTCTCAAAGGTTGTGTTATCGTCGTAAGAATAGATGTGGTAAAACTGTTCACTATTTGAATTGTTCTTTACTTTCAAGAAAAACGTGGCGGGTCCCGAAATATAATTATTAAAGTAAACCAACTCAGCCTCGGTGCCTCTTGGACTTTCTATTTCAGGGGATTGAGAAACATTTGATGATAGATCTATCTTATCAGCATCGTATATGCTTAAACCAAGATTATTGGTTGTTCCTTTGCCGTCGAACCAATTCAGGTAAAAATATAAGGCCGCCTGGCTCGTGTTTTCCACGGTGACTTTAATAAAATCAGTTGTGCTATTAGCAGTAACCGTACCTGAATAATGCAAACCACTGCCGGCCTCGTTTCCTGCCGAAATAAACACCAATGCTCCTTTGCTGAAGGCGTAATCGACAGCCTGACATTCTTCTTCACTGCCGTCATTATACGTATTAAAGCCGCCGTAACTCATGGTTACGATATTGGCTTCATAAACATCTACCGCATCCCTGATAGCCGCTGAGATCGCCGCTGTTGAAGCCCCGCCGCTTGAATCATTTCCAATCTTGAGAAAAATCAGGTCTGCGCCGTACGCCATGCCTTTGTATTTCCCGTTTGACTGCGTACCACGTCCCAGGGCGCTACCCGTCACATGAGTGCCGTGTTCTGTTACCTTATTTTCTATACTATCATCCACATCGGGATGGTTTGAGTAATCCTTACTTGCTACCGGTGCAGGAATATCCTTATGCGATGTGTCTAAACCAGAATCCAGAACTGCAATTCTGACACCCTTGCCATTATATCCATAGTCCTCCCAGACATTGTTTGCATAAATACTCTTTGCCGCCTCATCGTTTTTGGGTAACAACACCTTTTCGGCTGTCTCAAGTCTGATAATGAAGGGTTTCCTGGCTACATCATATAATCGGTCGATAGGCATGCTTGCTGTAACATAGCCGGTAGGATGGTTTTTAAGAGGAGGTATCCATGAATCTTCATGCACGATGACCCCGATTTCTTTTAAAGACGCAATTCTCGATGGGCTTAATTTTCTTTTCAAATGGATATAAACCAGTTGTTTATCTATTTCCGCCGTCTTTATACCCATTCTTCGCATGGCGTTTATCCTTTCAGACGTCGGCTGCTCTCGGTAACTTTTTCTTAATTGAATTTGCAGTTGTAATAGACCACTGATCTTCTTTTCCACACCACCGCCTTTCTTAGCTTCCTTTTCCGTTTTTATAAAATATTTCGGCAGGATTATAGAATCGTTTTTTCCAGAAAAGGCCACATCAGAAAATATAAACACAATACACAGAAACAGAATAAATCTTTGTACCGAACACCATTTTCCCATCTTACGATATCCTTTATATCTCTAAAGAGAGGCTTTTCTTAGAGTAAATGAATTGTAATTACAATAAGGTATTAGCCTTCAATATCTCTTTACAAGCCTGGAACACGTCGCTGGCGCTTATGCTTTTCATACAAATCATCGTATCGCAATTCCCCCGATAACACGGGGCGCAATGCACATCTGCAACCAACTTTTTACCCCGGTCATAAAGGTCGATTTCCTGATGGCAGGTGGAACCGAAAAAGGTAACGATTAATTTTTTCAAAGCGATAGCCAGATGCAAGGCAAGGGTGTCACCCGTAACGACCAGATGGCATTGACTTAACAATCCCATAAATTCCCTCAAACTATGATGACATCCGCTGTCTATTACCTGGCTCTTTGTTTTAGAAGCAATCTCTTCATTTCTTTCAATTTCTTCAGGGCCGCCCAGGAGCACCACCTGTGCTCCAAGGTCTTTTGACAACCGGTCAGCAAGTTCAACAAAGCCGCCTATTTCCCATCGCTTTGTGGCAAACCTCTTCCCGGCGCCTGTATTTAAGCCAATAACCAGCCGGCCATTGTTAATTCCCCACTGTTTCATCAACTGCTCACCGTAAGATATATATTTCTGCGGAAGATTAATAACATATTCCCCATGTTTTTCCTCTAACCCCAGGGCTTCAAAGATGAGTTGCTGGTAGGTTTTTTTGTTCTTGCGAAACTTGAGTTCATCTGAAACTCCCAGACGGAACAAGTAGTCTGCCTCTTTGTTCAGGGGATAAAGGAGTCCCTTATCGGAGAGGGCAAAACCCAGTTTCTGATCTGCCTTAACGATTGATGCAAGGCCTGAAGCTACAGTATCCTTATCAAGACATATCATTACATCAAATTTTTCGACTTGAAGACGCAAGGCGTTTTCATAATTTGCCGTTAGTAAGCGATCAATGTATGGATTCTCCTCCAGGACTTGCAATGAAGATTTATCCGTAATCCAGGTAATATAAGACTGTGGATATTTCTTTTTTAAAACAGGAAGGATAGGCGTGGTTCTCAACACATCCCCAATTGCAGCCAGTTTGATAATCAATATGCGTTTCCCCATGGGTTGGTATTTGGGGCAGGCGCTGTCTATGGGGCAATCGAGCTTAAACTGGCATGGTTTTTCGGAGGCAAAAAAACGGCAATCAAATTCTTTTGACATTATGGTATTTTCCCTAACATGTAAAATAAGCGGTTTAAGTCAATAAATATTGGGTTAACTGCATTACAATTCGATATCATCCGGAAAGCATTGAATTAAATTATCTTTTTTACAAGAAAGAAGGCGAGGGGAACAAAATTTTCCATTTGTATCAAAGCTATCATCTTCGAATTCATTGACAACCCAGACATAGTATTTTTCCTCGTTTACCTTAATCTCCATAGGAACTAAATAAGCGCCTGTTGTATAAATTACGGGTTCTATCTCTGTAAAGTAACTACCTATTAATTTTTCTTCAATTTTGAGTGACATAATCCTTCTTCCTTTCGAAAGTTTTTTCAAACCAAAAAGTAAAATTCTATTCTTCCTCAGGAGCATGATATAGACATTCCCAAGTACTCTTGTTTTGCCATATTTCTATTACTGAATCATGCCAAGTTTTATCATCGGGATTTTTTATTAAATGTTCAACAAGTTTATCCAACTGTTTAGGAAATTTTAACTGGAGTTTTGGAAGAAATTTCAAACCTGACCATCGTGTTAATTTTCTGGTTGATTTCATCCAATCCTGAATATTTTCTACAAATTCATCGTTTGTCGAGAATGAAAGTTGCCGTTTAACAAAAGGTAATCCTTTTGTCATTACCACATAATTATGTGGTAAAAGAACAAAGTATATCCAATAGTCCCTTTCAAAAAATAATTTGTCAATAGCTATGAGACTGCTTATAGCTATCCAATTAAAAGATTTCTCCATTGATTTTACTTCGATTTTTCGAACTTCACCGTTTTTATTTGTAGAGAGACCGTTAAAACCTGATGTTTTGTTTACTAATTGAATTGTACAACCACGAAATGTTTCAACTGAACAAACGAGGCCTATTCCTATTTTTTCTATACTACCTGGATGCTGTTCACGCACAATATGCCCTTTTATTAAGGAATATAAATCATTATAAATGTTTAGTCACGATACCACCATCAATTAGCCAATTCCAGTTCAAACAATTCATCGACAGAAGGTAGCAGTTTAACATTACTTCCAAATAGAGTATTCGAGATTTCAGGTATCTGATAAAACAATTTATTCACAGATTATTAACCATTATAAAGCCATTGAGTTAATAAAATCAGGCTAAAAGAATAAAGAAAGCAATCAAAACCATCAGGATTATATTATCAATCAGGCGCGTCTTGCCGATCCGGACTGCCAGAGCGGCAACGTCACCATGTTGCACTTCCGACACCGCTTCAAGTGTTTCGGGATTAACTATTGAAATATAATCTATCCTGGCTGATTTACAATTATTAATAATTTTCTCCATTTCACCCAAAATTTCTCTGGCATTTTTAACGCCTGCATTTGCCATTTCCTGCACCCTTATCAGCGCCTTATACAGACAAAGGGCGTCCTTCTTTTCAGTCTCGCTGAGATAACCATTTCTGGAACTCAAGGCCAACCCTTCTTTTTCCCTTATCGTCGGAAGCGCCTTTATATTGACACCTAAATTCAAATCGGCAACCACCCTCTTGATAATAACCGTTTGCTGGAAGTCTTTTTGTCCAAAGTAAGCAATATCGGGATTTATCAGATTGAACAATTTCAGCACAATCGTAGCCACACCCCGAAAATGCCCAGGACGTGATTTGCCGCACAATCTATCTTCAAGGTGTTCAAGCACAACCGATGTACAAAATCCATCAGGATACATTTCCGGCGCTTTTGGATTGAATACTACGTCCACATCCTCTTTTGAAAGGAGTTTGCAGTCATCATCAAACGTCCTTGGATATTGTGTAAAATCCTCACCTACCCCAAATTGTAATGGATTTACAAAAATACTTACAACGACTTTATCGTTTTCTTCCTTCGCCTGTCGTACCAGGCTCAAGTGCCCTTCATGCAATGCGCCCATTGTGGGAACAAAACCAATGGATAATTGATCCTCTTTAAAAGTTTTGATTCGTTGTTTAATATCCTCTATCGATGTAATTACCTGTAGCAAATTAAATTCTCCAGCGTTTTTAACTAAATATACTAAAGATAGTACAATAATTTATATACACAGGACAAGTGATTTTTACACTTGCATTAATAGTAGCAGTTCAATCCACTCCAGAGACCCAAAGGACGCAAGGAAAAAACTTCACAGGAGACTATTTTTTTCTGATAAAATTACAAATCAATGCCAAATCTCCGGCAATTTGTAATTTTTTCTAAAATATGATAGAATATTATGGAGCCGAAGGTGGTTTCAGGGCAAAGCCCTACTAGCGCCCCAACGCTGGTCTCCTTTTCTTCCACCTCCGGCTGTTTTTTTATACAAATAGACTAGATAATGGTTTTATTATAAGATTCCATCTTATAAATATTTAGAATATATTTTTGTTATATTTCTCATGCAAGTTTGTAAAATTTATTTCTTGTGATATAATTGTTGCGGAATTGGGGGTCCTATAATTAGGGTTCAACGTTCCCTAAGGTGTCAAATAATATGAAATAAGAACACCACAAGTTTTAAGTAGAAGTTATATTTTAATTACCCCCAATTCCAACGTTCTTTGAAAATATCAGTAGCGATAAAAGCAACACGGGCAGGTAAATTATGGGAGTAATTAGAATGATCCATCGCTACTGTTAATTTTATAAATCTCTACAGAAATTTATTCGGAAGAGGGGTGATGTAACGATATGAGGGAGTTTGCAACGATAGCCTGATATATCATTAACAGACATGATATATCAGGCTATTTTATTTTCTCCGAAAAAACTCAAATCAATACAATATCTTTCGAGTTCATAACACGTTCACAATAATGACATCGTAATTTTATAGGATTTTTATTAACCACATGCAGTTTGGGTTCCAGATTGTGATAGTTGCTTACACAATTAGGATTAAAGCATTTAACAATATTCTCAATAACCTCTGGAACAACCACCGGGAACTTTTTAACGACTTCGTAATCTTTAATAATGTTAACGGTTGCATTCGGCGCGATAAGCGCAATCTTATTTACTTCTTTTTGATCAATAATCTTCCCGCCAATCTTTATTATTCCTTTTTTACCCAAAAATTTACTCTCTAAATTCATACCCACAAGCACCACTTGCTCTTCATTCTGAATGTTCAGGATTTCAGCGACTTTTAAAGTGCTTTTGTTGTCAATATGGTCGATCACCGATCCGTCTTTGATTGCAGAAACGTCTAGTTGCTTCATTCTGCAGCTCCTAAAACAGCCGCCAATAAGGCCTTCCTGACGGGTATACCATTGCGCGCCTGATGAAAATAGACGGCGAAATCTGTTTTATCCAGGCTTCCGTCCATCTCATCTACACGGGGTAAAGGATGTAATATCTTTAGATCGTCCTTAATTCCTATTTCCTCAAGCATCGACTTGCTCAGCCTGTATACTCCGCGAACCTTCTCAAATTCAACGGGGTCAGCAAACCGCTCTTTCTGTATCCTTGTACAATAAATCACGTCAAGTTTTTTGCTTATCCCAAGAAGCGACTCATTTTCATGACATTTTACCTTTCGATCTTTGAGTTCATCCATGCAATCTCTGGGCATCCGCAAACCGGGCGGTGAAACAAAGAACATCTCAGCGCCAAAGTACGCCAGGGCGTAGGCAAGTGAATGCACCGTCCTGCCGTATTTCAGGTCGCCTAAAAATCCAACAGTAAGCCCTTCTAATGTTCCTTTTGTCTTCCGGATTGTATAAAGGTCCAAAAAGGTCTGAGTTGGGTGTTGATTTGCGCCGTCCCCGGCATTAATCACAGGCACATCAACAACATCCGCTGCTAACTGCGCGGAACCTTCGAGGTAGTGTCGTAAAACGATGATGTCGCAATAGCCTTCTATAATTTTTACAGAGTCACTTAACGATTCACCCTTGGCCACCGATGAAACCCCCGACTCTGCAAAGCCAATGACCACGCCGCCTAGCCGCTTCATGGCCGACTCAAAGCTCAGCCTTGTTCTTGTGGAAGGCTCGAAAAACAACGAGGCAAGCACCTTCCCATTGAGCATATTCGTATGATCCGTTTGCTCCATCCGACTTGCCAGATCAAGGATATACAACAACTCTTCTTTGTTAAAATGTCGGATAGAAATAATATCTCTTTGTTTAAAGCTTACCGCCATTTCCACCGAACCTTATATGAAACCATTGGATACAGACTTGCGGAATAATCTTATCAGACCCATTTAAACATTACAAGTAAAATTAGACTAACAAAGTAATTCCTCGCATTTACAAATTTTATTGAAATAAACAATCTCTTTCGTTATAGTAAATTCTCATTTTAAGTTATTGGAAACAGTGCGTGTGACTGGTGACTGGTGACGAGCAAAACGACACCCGTCACCTGTCACACATCTTCACTTTTCTCTAATTTTGTTTGCGGCCACGCCGCTTTTAAGGAATACATATTATTATGAAAACTTTCAATGTGGGTCTTGTCGGTATGGGAACGGTCGGGACGGGAGTCGCAAAGATTCTTCTGGAAAAAGATTCTCCTCTCCTGGAAAAACTTGACTGTATTCCTGTGTTAAAGGGGATTGCCGATAGTAACCCTGATGTGAAAAACAAGCTGAATTTACCGCCTGAAATTCTTTTTACAAACGACGCAAATGCGCTTTTAAACAATCCCGACATCCAGGTCGTTGTCGAACTTGTCGGAGGATTACATCCGGCAAAGGAAATCATCATGGCAGCCCTGGAAAAGGGCAAGGATGTCGTGACGGCGAATAAAATGCTCCTTGCCCTCCACGGCTCAGAGCTTTTTAGCAAGGCTCGCCAGCACGGCAAAAGCATCTCTTTCGAGGCGAGCGTAGGCGGCGGTATCCCCATAATTGCCGCACTGAGGGACGGCTTTATCGCCAACAGGATTGAATCGATTTTTGGCATTGTAAACGGCACAACAAACTACATTTTAACCAAGATGACCAAAGAAAACGTAAAATACAGCGATGCCCTTGCAGAGGCGCAAAAACTGGGTTACGCAGAAAAAAACCCCACGATGGATGTGGAAGGCATAGACTCATCACACAAACTTGCTATTTTGGCTAGGCTAGGCTTTGGCGTCGATATTGATTATAATCGCATTTACCATGAAGGCATCAGCGCTGTAGACCTGTCCGATATATGGTATGCGCACGAACTGGGATATACTTTAAAACTCCTGGCAATTGCAAAAAAGCCCGGCAGCGCTCTGGAACTGCGCGTACATCCGACACTCCTTCCCCATGACCATCCGCTTTCTTCCGTCAATGGCGTCTTTAACGCCATCTGCGTTAACGGAAGCGCCGTTGGAGAAACAATGCTCTATGGCAGGGGAGCGGGTCAGATGCCCACTGCCAGCGCTGTGGTTGCAGACCTTGTGGATGTTGCGCTTGGCCGGGCAGGCATAACGTTTCACGCCATGAAGACCTTTTCCGGAGGACGTGAGAATATTCCTATCGCCGATATTTTAAAGATCAAAACACGCTATTATCTCCGGTTTTCCGTTGTCGATAAACCCGGGGTACTCGCAAAAATATCAGGTATCCTGGGAAACTACGACATCAGCATTGCCTCGGTTATCCAACACAAGGCCAGGGAAAACGGCAACGTACCCCTTGTAATGATGACTCACCTGGCAGAAGAAGGCAATCTGCAGAAGGCGCTCGCAGAGATTAAACGATTGGACGTAATAAAAGACCATACAAAATTTCTCCGTGTGGAAGAATAGATAATGGTTTAGCTCCCCGCCCCTAACCCCGCCCACAAGGGAAGGGGAAATATTTTTTATTAAATTCATACATATCCTCCCCCTCGATGGGGGAGGGCAAGGGTGGGGGTGAGTCTTACAAAAATAGGAGGCACCATGAAATATTGCATCATTATTCCTGATGGAATGGCAGATTATCCCATAGAAAAACTTGGCGGCAGGACGGCTGTCGAAACGGCGAGAACTCCAAACCTGGATTTTCTCGCTCAAAACGGGCAGCTTGGCGTTGCACGAACCATCCCCGGCGGGTTTCCTCCCGGCAGCGACGTGGCCAACCTAACCATCGTTGGTTATAGTCCTAAAGAATACTATTCCGGCCGAGCGCCTTTAGAAGCAGCAAGCATTGGTATCCGGCTTGAAAAGGACGATTGGGCTTTTCGGTGCAATCTTATCACTGCAGACGAAGATACCCTGGAGGATTTCTGCGCCGGTCATATAAAGACTGATGAGGCCGGCGTCCTTATCAAACTCCTCAATGAAAAACTGGGAAACGATGCCGTTCAGTTTCACGCAGGCAAAAGCTATCGGCACATCATGGTATACAAGGGCGCACAGAAGATGAATGCCAGGTGCTTTCCGCCTCACGACATCATGGGACAATCAATCAAAAAACACCTTCCCAAAGGAAACGGAAGCGAAATCCTTGTTGACCTTATGGAGCGTTCCCGGGATATCCTCTCTAATCATGACATAAACAAGGTTCGCGTTGACCTGGAGGAAAACCCCGCCAACATGATCTGGCTGTGGGGTCAGGGACATCGTCCGAACATGCCCACGTTCAAAGAACGGTTCAACCTTACGGGCGCTGTTATTACCGCC
Organism: Planctomycetota bacterium; assembly: GCA_016873155.1. Lineage (GTDB taxonomy): Bacteria > Planctomycetota > Brocadiia > Brocadiales > Brocadiaceae > Wunengus. The sequence goes on from VGXX01000019.1 coordinate 15,738, forward strand.
GTGGATCTGATTAAGGGTATTGCCTGCTATCTTGGATGGGACATTATAGATGTGCCGGGCGCTACCGGCTACTTTGATACCAATTATGCCAATAAGTGCCAATATGCCCTTAAGGCGTTGGAAACCCACGATATTGTATTGATACACGTTGAAGCCCCTGATGAGGCTGGACACGAAGGTAACGTTCATGAAAAGGTGTTGGCTATTGAACAGGTAGACAGCAAGATAATAGGGCCCATCCTTGCGGCAAAGAACAAATTCAAAGGCCTCCGTATATTGGTGCTTCCGGATCATTACACTCCGATTGCGAAACGGACACATACCCCGGAATCTGTCCCTTTTGCGGCCTATGGCACGGGTATAGAAAAAGGAATCGGACTCCCCTACACCGAAGCGAATGCCCATGCCTCAGGTCTCCACATAAAGGACGGACACAGATTAATAGAACACCTTATATCAGGTTCTTTTCAATAAATAAGGCCTTCGACAATCTTCCTCCCTCTGTCGGGGCTGTCCAAAAAGTATTTTGAACGTACCATAGGTAGGGGCTGAAAATTTTCAGCCCCTACCTTTTGTATGGATTATGGACTTTTTAGACAGCTATCCGGAAGCGACGTGAGTATTGCAATATTTTGAAATTCCTTACATCAACATGAAAAAGAGTCCTTTCGTAGTTATCTTTATTGTAATTTTTGTATCAAGTTTTTGGTGTTCAAGTGTATTTGCATACAAGGTCAAGAAGACAAAAAATGGGAACATAATAAAATGGAACAAGAATACGGTCGCTTATTATGTCAACACTTCGGGAGGACCGCCTGACAGTCTTGCCGCCATTCAAGCGGCAATGCAGACGTGGACAAACGTTCCTACCTCTTCTTTTCGTTTTGTCTACGGCGGCCCCACGACAAGTACGGTACGCAACCCAAATGACGGCATCAATATCATCTGTTTTAGAAAAATGGGTAATACGGCAAGGGTGGCCCGAAACTATGTCCGGTGGAACAAAGAATCAGGAGAACTTTTCGATAGCGACATTGTTTTTAATACGGCCCACAAATTGAGCGCTGCCGATAAGTGCCCGGAAGATAGCTATGACATTCAAAGTGTACTCACCCACGAACTCGGGCATGCGCTGGTTTTGAATGAACTTTACAAGCAGACCCATAATGAAAAGACAATGTATTGGAAAGAGAATAAGGGCGATACGAAAAAGAGGACTTTGGATCGGGATGATATTGACGGAATCAGCTATTTGTATCCCGAACCCGAACGTGTTGGAAGTGAAAAATGAAAATCGAAATCTTTATTTCAGGAATTCTTTTATCGCCCCGAAAACCACGTCCTTTTCGTCATCGTACATTATCAGGTGATGACTCCGTTCAAGCCACACCAGCCGTTTGTCAGTAGAGCCAAGATGTTTTATAACGTACCGTGCGCTTGCCGGGGCGGCAACCATGTCCTTTTTGGAATGAATAACGAGCGCCGCTGATCTTATGTCTTTCAGTCTCGGTTTGATGTCTCTGATTATCTGCCTGATCTCGTGGAGTGTCTGTAACGGATAATGACTATTTATGGGTTGGTGTAAATAGCCCGTGTGCGCTTCTGATTCAATATAGCACCTCCTTTTCCATGTTTTTACCTTTTTCAAAAATATTTTAGAGACCCCGATTAGAGTATTAACTGGCAGGTATTCCCGGATCAAAAACAGAGGAGTGCCCATTAAAACAATTCTTTCTATCGAATGATGCAAGGCCAACTGCAGAGTCAGCAATGCGCCCAGGGAAAATCCAATGACCACGACTTCTTTGTATTCGTTTTTTAACTGACGATACTCAAATTCTACTTTTTCCATCCAATCGTGAAGCGTGCTTAGCGCCAGGCCGTCGGTATCGCCGCAATGTCCCGGCAAAAGAATACCCCTGGCCGTAAAGCCCCATTCACGCAAGTCTTCAGCAAGCTCCCGCATCTGGATTGGCCCGCAGCCGAGTCCATGCACGAGCAGACACGCCGCATGACCGTGCCCCAGGGTAAATTCCTCTCTGTAGAGAGTCAAATCGTAGAGTATCGAATTATCTGACATATTTAACAACACAATGATCAATGAGTAATTACCAATTCATCCTTATTCCATTAATTGATCATTATTAATTGTTAATTGTTAATTCTTCATTCATCATTGCCCAATTACTTCACTGTTGCTTTTGCTGCTTTTCCAATTGAGAACAAAACCTTAACAATCTCCTCTGATTCCACAATAATGTTTTTAATAAGTTCTACCTTTATCTGTTCACTATCTTTTAATAGCCTCAACCAATAGTTGGATTCCCTTGCCTCTTTATGGGAAATTCCTATTTTACTACAAAATTCTTTCTTACTATATGCTGCCTGGGCTTCTTCCATATTTGCTCCAACAGACGTGCCTGACCTGAGTAATTGACCGCCAATTACTTCACATACCTTGTTATGAGGTAAAGAGCTGACTAATTTTATAACTCTCAGAGCAAAATTATAAGTCCTATCAACAATATCCCTATTCTTCATATTACCTTTCCTTTCATAAAAGCAATGTTCAATTATCAATGAAGAATTATCAATTAACATCTTTTCCGCTTTTTCATTGATCATTGTTAATTCTTCATTCTTAATTCCTCATTCTTCATTAACTTCTGTCCCTTCTACATCAGGTCAATGATTCTTAGACAATTCTGCGATTTGTTCCATAATCTGTCGTGTCACCTCAACAATCCCTTTTTTGGTTGCCTTTTCGTTCATAGTCTTGAATGTCATAGGTTTGCCGAAGATTATCTTGATCCTGGAAATTTTCGGTATCTTTGCGCCTTTTGGCAATGCCTCGTATGTGCCGGAAATATAGGCAGGAATGACGGGTACGCCGCTTTTTATGGCAAGGAAGCCGATGCCCGGATTTCCCTCCTGGAGGCGGCCTTCCTCGCTTACTCCCCCTTCAGGGAAGATGCCCAAAACCCCGTTTTTTTTAAGCACCTCAATGCCGCCTTTCAACGCAGATATGTTGGAACCCTCTTCTTTTACACAGATACAATGCAATAATTTAAAAAGCCATTTCCCGCGTCCCTCATAATACACCTCGGTCATCATGAAAGAAATACGCCTTGGAAACATGGATTGAAGCACTATTGGGTCCATAAAACTGAAATGATTCGCAGCCACAATAAGAGGCCCTCTGGCCGGTATCTTCTCTTTCAGTTCAACCTGTGTGTGAAAAAATATCTTTAATATAAAAACACCTATCGCCTTGAGCACAAAGAAAAAACATTCGTTCAGAAAACCAAGAATACTGAACTTGTTTTGAACGGTCATGGGATTACGCATTTTTGTAAGTTTTCAGGAATAGTGACGGGTGGCGTGTGACGAGTGACGCAGAAGCAGAAATCGCCACCCATCACTCGTCACCCTCCACTTGTCACTCGTCACAGGTCTTTATTTTTCTCCATTATTTGGCTGTGGCGCTATGGTATTGAGTTTGATGCTTTTTAATGCCACAAAAATACCGATAAGAAAAATTCCCGCACCCAGAGAGAGCATCAATGACCTGACAGAGATAAAAGTCGTTAATTTGCCGATGAGCAATACAGGCGTCACCATGGCGGCATTCACAAAGATGTCCTTGCAGGCAAAGGTTCTTCCCCGTAATTCGTCAGGGACGATCTTCTGGATATCCGCATTTATAGGCGCCAGGAATGCGCCGCCGGCAATCCCGATAAAAAAGATAATACACGAAGCTGCCATATACGACTGTACCAGAGCGAAGGCCATAATTCCACATGCCATAATCCAAATACTGCCCGTATAAAGGATACTTCTTTTCACCCAATCACCGTACTTACCTACCATAACAGCTCCGGCCAGTAGACCGCCGCCGAGCAATGTGAAAATCAGCCCCAGGGGAGTTAGCGAAGTAAAACCCCAGATTTTACCGGCGAAGTCGGAGATTGCAACATAAAAGCTGATGCCTACAAGCCAGAAGATTGCGCCAAAGGAAATGAGGATCATGAGCCTTGCGTCGTGATACATGTATTTCATACCCTCTTTGATATCAGATAAAACAACGGCGACACCTTTGATTTCAGGGCGTTCCTTTTCCTTTACCGTTAGCTTCCATATAGTAGCAGCAGAAAAAAGATAGGTAAAGGCGTCAAAATACATGGATGGTTTAAATCCTATCGAATCAAACACAATGCAGCCAATGGCCGTACCGGCCAGGACACTCAACAATGCCGAAGAGGAAATGAGAGAATTCCCGGCCAGGAGATGCCGCTCTTCGACAATATTGGGTATAATCGAAAACTTTGCAGGCGAAAAGAGGCAGGTGAAGATGCCTATGACGAAGATTACGGGATAGGCGGGTGTAATGTAAGTGGAATCACGGATAATCCATGGAATAGCGCATACCAGAAGAACGCGCGCCAGATCGGAGCCTATCAGTATGCTCTTTCGCGACCAGCGATCTGAAAGCACACCTGAAAAGAGACTAAACAGAAAAAAGGGGAGAACACTCCAGAAGGTAATTTTCGATAACTCTTCACCGACGTTTCCCCCTTTTTTCATGATTAATCCCAGCAGCGCCATTTGATGGAACCTGTCGCCCAGGGCAGATACAATCTGTCCGATCCAGAGTTTTAAAAAGTTATGATTTCTGAGGACTTCGGTTATCCTGACCGTACGTTCCATGGTTTCGTTCTCAAACGGAATTAAAAATATCACCCTCCCTTAATCCCTCCCATCGTTCGACTGAGCGTTCGTCTGAGCTAACGCCGAAGACTCACGACGAAGTCAAGGGAGGGAAAGTCCCCTCGCCCCTTGTGGGAGAGGGTCGGGGGGAGGGGGAGTTTCGTGTAAAACTATAATATCCATCGTCTTTTGCATGAAATTGCACCTAGAATAACAGCAAAAGGCAAGAATGACAAGCGTATTCATGTCACACCGGGCTAACGCATTTGCAACTGGGTTTTTTATGCTTCTAAAGTATGAAGGTTGAAGTGAAATTTTCTTGCTAGATAAGCATCCTTTTGATAGTATAAAAAACCTTTTATTAGTATCTTTAAAATATAATATGCAAAAGGAGTAGTTTTGATGTCACCTAAGTATGTCTATTTTTTCGGTAACGGTGCTGCCGATGGTAAAGCAGAAATGAAACATCTCCTGGGCGGTAAAGGAGCCAATCTCGCAGAAATGACCAATCTGGGTATTCCCGTTCCCCCAGGATATACGATAACAACAGAGGTTTGCGATGCATATTATAAAAACAATAAACAGTACCCTAAAGGTCTTGACGAAGAGATAGAACAGAATCTTTCCCGTTTGGAGAAACTTATGGGGGCAAAACTGGGCGATCCGAACAATCCTTTACTGGTTTCTGTCCGAAGCGGCGCCGCAGCATCCATGCCTGGCATGATGGATACGGTTTTAAACCTTGGATTAACTCCTGATGCCGTTACCGGGCTTATTAAAAAAACAGGCAATGAGCGTTTTGTGTGGGATGCATACCGGCGGTTTATCACCATGTTCGGCGACGTTGTTATGGGTGTGGAACGACACTATTTTGAAGAGATTCTTGATAAATACAAAAAGAAGGCACGGGTAAAAAATGACACAGAACTGACGACTGACCAATTAAAAAAAATTGTGGAAGAGTTTAAGGCTGTTTATAAGAAAGAAACCCGGGAAAACTTCCCAAACGATCCAAAAGTACAGCTCCAGAAGGCAATAAATGCCGTATTTGCCTCCTGGAATAACCCACGCGCCGTAAAGTATCGGCAACTCTATGAAATAAAAGGGCTTCTTGGAACGGCGGTAAATGTCCAGGCCATGGTCTTCGGAAATATGGGAAATCACTCTGCTACGGGCGTGTGTTTTACAAGGAATCCTTCGACGGGCGAGAATAAATTTTACGGCGAATTCCTTATTAATGCCCAGGGTGAGGACGTCGTTGCCGGTATCCGCACTCCCGAACCGATTGTAAATCTGGAGAGGGAAATGCCCGATGTTTATGCCCAGCTTGTTGCATATAAAAACAAACTTGAAAAGCACTTCAAAGATGTACAGGACATCGAATTTACGATTCAGGAAAACCGATTGTTCATGCTGCAGACCAGAAACGGGAAACGTACTACGCAGGCTGCTGTTAAGATTGCGGTAGATATGGTTAAAGAAGGACTAATTGACAAAAAGACTGCGATTTCCCGTATTAATCCCAATGAACTTGACCAGTTGTTACACCCAACTTTTGACCCCAAGGCGAAGAAGGACGTTGTCGCCGTGGGGCTTCCGGCCTCACCGGGCGCGGCTACGGGGAAGGTGGTTTTCAGCGCCGAGGATGCAGAAAAGTTAGCGGAAAAGAAAGAAAAGGTAATTCTGGTGAGAAAGGAAACCTCACCTGAAGATATCGGCGGGATGCACGTATCCAGGGGTATCTTAACAACCCGTGGAGGTATGACCTCTCACGCTGCTGTAGTAGCAAGAGGGATGGGTAAGTGTTGTGTTGCAGGGTGCGGCGCGTTACATGTTGATTATAAAAGTCAAACCTTTAAGGTGGGCAGCAAGGTAGTAAAAAAGGGAGATTATATCTCAATAGATGGCAGTACCGGCGAAGTAATGTTAGGTCAGGTTACTACCATTGACCCCAGGCTCAGCGGAGACTTTGCCGTGCTTATGGGATGGGCTGACGAAATTCGTAAGCTTAAAGTAAGGACGAATGCCGATACCCCGGCGGATGCAAAAAAGGCGCGCGAATTAGGCGCAGAGGGTATCGGACTTTGCAGGACGGAACACATGTTCTTTGGAGAACACAGGATTGACTCAGTCCGCCAGATGATCCTTTCCTCGCCGGACGTAAAAAACCTGAAGGCCAAGATTGCCGGTATTGAGAAAGAACTTGCAAAGGCAACAAATAATAAAACGAATGGTATTAAAAAGGAACTCACGCAGGCTAAGAAAGAACTTAAAGAGCCTCTGAGTCTGTACATTTCAGCCCTCAAGAAATTACTCCCCATGCAGCGTCGTGATTTCGAGCAGATATTTACGACCATGGATGGACTCCCCGTTACGATACGACTTCTCGATCCGCCTCTTCATGAATTTTTGCCGCAGGAAGAATACAATCAAAAAGAAATGGCAAAACAAATGAAGATCAGCCTTAAAGAAGTGCAGGATAAGGTGTCGGCGCTTCACGAATTGAATCCCATGTTGGGACATCGCGGATGCCGGCTTGGCGTTACCTATCCTGAAATCTACGACATGCAGGTGCAGGCAATTATCGAAGCCGCCTGCAACGTGAAGAAAAAAGGCGTTACGGTGTATCCCGAAATCATGTTGCCCATTATTAGCACCGAGCAGGAATTCAGCATTTTGAAAGATGATGTACACAGAATCGCAAAAGAAGTTATGCAGAAAAAGGGTATGGAGATTGAGTACATGGTTGGTACTATGATTGAATTACCGCGAGCGGCGCTCATCGCCGATAAGATTGCAAAACACGCCGAATTCTTTTCCTTCGGAACCAATGACCTCACCCAGATGACCTTTGGTTTTAGCCGGGATGACGTGGGTTCCTTTGTGCCTGACTACATTGAAAAAGGCATCCTTGAAAAAGATCCATTCCAGATATTGGATCAGGAAGGCGTTGGGCAACTGGTGGAAATCGGGATCAAGAGGGGGCGAAGCGCCCGTACCGAGCTAAAGGTCGGTATTTGCGGTGAGCACGGCGGAAATCCCCAAACCGTCGCCTTCTGCCATAAGATCGGCATGAACTACGTGAGTTGCTCACCGTTCAGGGTGCCCATTGCCCGGCTCGCAGCCGCACAGGCATCTCTGCAACAGCCCATATCGCAGGCAACGGTTTAACTTGAAAACATCCTGCCATTATTCATATAGAGGTTCGGATAAATATGTATCTTTCTTCTTTTTATCCGAAGAACGAATTTCTCTAAGAGAGAACAGAAGAAACGATCAATTAACAAGCCGCATGATTGGTTATTACTTAAGGTGCATCAGATCTAAGTGCAAAGGCGTTCTCACCAGCTCATTTAGCATATCAATATTTATTTCCACTCCCAAAACAGTTGATTTCATGGTTTAAAATAACTTATACTTACACTATCTCAATATAACAAACGTCTTAAATAAGTTGATATTGAATGCCTGTCATTCCGAACGAAGTGAGGAATCTTAAGATTTCTCAGTCGCTCCGCTCCTTCGAAATGACAACTTTCTTTTATCATCACCTATAGTAACAACCTACATCTAAAATAAATCTTTCGGGAGATATAATTGGTAAAACTGCGAAATGGCGAACAGGTTTTCAGGAGTGTTTGCAGGATTTGTCATGGCGGATGCGGCGTCCTGGTTTATGTTAAAGACGGCAAGGTGGTGAGGGTCAAAGGAGACCGGGCTTCGCCTATGAATAAGGGCTGGATGTGCGTTAAGGGTGTTATGACACCTGAGATCGCAAACCATCCAGACCGTCTTCGCAAACCGCTTCGCCGAAAGGGAGAGAGGGGCAGCGGACTATGGGAAACTATCTCCTGGGATGAAATTTTGGGGGAAATTACCTCCCGACTGGATAAATTCCGCAAAGAATTCGGTCCCGAATCCATTGCCATCGGACAGGGAACCGGACGGCATCACTATATGCATGTCGTCAGGTTTGCAAATGCCCTTGGAACGCCAAACTGGTATGAACCGGGTCTCGCACAATGTTTTATCCCCAGGATTACGGTAAGCAATCTCACGTATGGTGGTTTCGTGGTTGGGGACTATTACGGAGAAGTTTCGCCGAAGTGTATATTGTTTTGGGGACATAATCCTTTAGTATCAGGACCGGATGGAGAACTATCCATCTCTGTGAAAAGGGCGCTGGATAAAGGCGCCTTGGGCATTGCCGTTGATCCCAGAAGGTCTGAAACCGGTAAGTATTGCGAACAGTGGCTGCCGATAAGACCGGGAACAGACGCTGCACTTGCCCTAGCGATGATACATGTTATTATCAAAGAAAAGATCTACGATGCAGAGTTTGTAGAAAAGTGGACTACGGGTTTTGATGAACTGAAAAAACACGTTGAACCTTTTACTCCGGCATGGGCTGAAGCCATCACCTGGGTACCTTCATCGGATATTATAAAGGCTGCAAAAACGTATGCGTTGAATAAGCCCGCTGTGCTTGAGTGGGGGCTTGGTCTTGAGCAGAACCCCAATTCTTTACAGACGGTGAGGGCAGTTGCTATTCTGCGAGGGTTGACCGGAAATGTAGACATCCCAGGCGGCGACATTCTTGGAATGAACGTAGTTCGCAGTTACCCGACGCTAAAAGATAAACTGCCGGAAGGGATGTTGAAGAAACGTCTCGGCGCTGAGAATTTCAAACTCCTGGGGGGATGGCGCGCCTTTATGCCATCCGCCCATATTCCCACTCTTTTTAGAGCCATGCGGACGGGCGAACCTTACCGGGTCAGGGCGCTTTTAATATTTGGCGGCAATCCGTTGACTACTGTGGCAAATGCTAAGGAAGTGTATGAAAGTTTACAAAAATTAGATTTATTAGTAGTTACCGACCTTTTTATGACACCTACTGCTGCAATAGCTGATTACGTCCTTCCGGCGGCCTTATGGCCGGAAGTCGAACAGGTTATTGGTTATCCTTTGGTGGTGGAAAACATGGTCATGGCGCAGCAGAAGATTACGCAGGTTGGCGAGTGCAGGCAGGACGAATGGATAATAGACGAATTGTCCAGAAGGCTTGGCCTGCCTGGCAGTGAGGAGAGTTTGGAGGACGTCATGAACTATCAGTTGGAACCGCTGGGTATCACCTATCAAAAACTTAAGGAACGGGTTTTCATCCATCCGCCGCATGAGTACAGGAAATTTGAAAGGAATGGGTTTCGGACTCCTTCTAAAAAGCTTGAACTGTATTGCAGAACGTTGGAAAGGATGGGGTATGATCCTCTGCCCACTTATAAGGAACCGCCTGAAAGTCCCGTAATGACCCCTGAACTGACCAGAGAGTTTCCCTATGTGCTTACCACAGGCAGTCGGAGGAAGGAGTTTTTCCAAAGCGAACACAGGCAGATACCGTCATTAAGAGAACGAAGACCGCATCCTCAGGTGGAAATGCATCCCGAAGTTGCTGCCTTACGAGGAATCAAACACGGAGATTGGGTTATTGTGACTTCTCCAAGAGGTAGTATACGAATGAAGGCTTTAGTTACAGAGGATATTCATCCCAGAGTGATAAATGTTGAGCACGCCTGGTGGTTTCCTGAGAAATCTGCGCCCGATTACGGGGTTTGGGAGTCAAACGCCAACATACTTACCAACAATGCACCGCCCTATGATCCGGCATTTGGGTCGTATCAACTAAGAGGATTGTTGTGCAGGGTTGAAAAGGAATCTCTGTAGGGGCAGGTTTCAAACCTGCCCCTACATGTGTTAAATATGCTGATGGGTAGTTCTGAACAAATTTTACTATGCCTTGCCTAAGGTCTTTTTGCCTGGTTTCCATTCAACCGGGCACAACTCTCCTGTCTGTAATGCCCGCAAT
>VGXX01000020.1 GCA_016873155.1 Planctomycetota bacterium
TATGCTTTATCTTACAATTTAAATCACCCTTTATGGAGGCATATATCATTGCTAACTCTTCCAACCTTCCCAAACTACCGCTCGGTATGGCAAATGCCTTGAATTTATTCCTGATGTCTCCTTGCGCGTCGAGCACAACTTCTTCTATATGCCTTAAGGTATGTTTTAGCAGTTTCATTTTTTACAGATTATAAATGTTGAAACAGGTAACAACTTTTACTATATTATAAATTAAATAGAAGGATGAAATTTTATACATACCACTTGCATAATACAAGCAAATTCGACATGAAAGACCCGGTATACAAAATAGAACATGCCTTATTAAATAAGGGTTTAATTAATAAGGAACAACTGGATAAAGCCAAAGCTGTCCAGGCAAAAGAACGCATCAAACTGCAAGATGCAATCGTTAAGCTTGGTTATCTGACACACTCTGAGATCATTCAGTTCTTCTCTTCACAATACGATTTACCTGTAATCGATCTCGACAAAACCAATGTTACACCTGAAATAATTAGCCTGGTACCCGTACAACTCGTAAAAAAGCACCTTATTTTACCCGTATCAAAAGATAATGGCGTCATCACCATTGCCATCAGCAGTCCACCAGACTTAGGGTTTATAGACAACCTGCGTTTTATGCTCAACGCAGATTTCAAATGTGTTCTTGCCACACCCGACACTATAAAGAAGGCTATTCACAAATATTACGAACCGGAACCCCTTGAGTCCGTTGATAGTTTATTGAAAGAACTCTCTGGCCGGGAAGCCCCGCCAGGTAGTCTAGAAATTGAACAAATTGAAAAGCCTCTAGGTGAATCAAAAGTCATCGAAGACGAAGGTCCGATTATTCAACTCGTTTCTTTGATTATGAATAAGGCCATCGTTTCACGCGCCAGTGATATCCATGTGGAACCTCTCTCCAATAGATTACGCGTCCGGTACCGCATCGATGGCGTGTGTCAGGAGGCAGACGTGCTTCCGAAGCAATTACAGGACTCGATTATTTCCAGAATCAAGATACTTGCCAATATCGATATTTCAGAAAAGAGGAGACCACAAGACGGGCGCATTGGCATCAATTATCAGGGCAAGGATTTGGATATTCGTGTATCCTGTTTGCCTTCTATTTATGGAGAAAGCGTTGTCATGCGTCTCCTTGAAAAATCGACCATACTGATGAACCTAAAATATTTGGGATTTTATGAAAACGACTACAAACGGTTTCAATCTATTATCAAAAAACCCAATGGTATATTGCTCATTACCGGCCCCACCGGTAGTGGAAAAACAACCACACTATATGCCGCCATTAATGAACTTAACAAAGGTGATACAAAGATCATTACTGCTGAAGACCCTGTTGAATATACACTTCGGGGCATTAATCAATGTGAGGTAAATGATAAAATTGGTTTTAATTTCCCCACAATACTAAGAACCATGCTCCGCCAGGACCCGAATATCATCCTTGTTGGAGAAATCCGTGATGCAGAAACTGCGGATACCGCTATCGCTGCCGCCCTGACAGGACATCTTGTTCTCAGTACCCTTCATACCAATGATGCCCCTTCCGCTGTTACAAGATTAATAGATATGGGTATAAAACCCTTCCTTATTGCCTCGTCTCTGCAGGGTATAATGGCTCAGCGACTGGTCAGGACGATCTGTACAAATTGTAAGGAATCTGTCAAATATTCCCCTGAGCAATTGCTGGAAATGGGGTTTGAAATAGAGGTGCTGAAAGATTATTCCTTTTATAAAGGGAAAGGTTGTAAAAACTGTAACAACATCGGCTATTACGGAAGAATTGGTATTTATGAGTTGTTGGAGATGAACGAAACATTGCGTGACATGACATATCGCATGGCTGCAACAGAAGAAATCAGAAAAGTTGCAAAGGCATCGGGAATGACGTCGCTGAAAGAAGACGGCCTCAGGAAGGCCAAAGACGGCAAAACTACGTTAGATGAGGTATTCCGGGTTACAGGAATAGAAGCGTAAAGCTGTATTTACAGAGTAATACCATAGAAAATCCCCCTTAGAAAAGGGGGCTAGGGGGTTGTAAACTTGCCCTCATGAAACTTGTCCTCGTGAAAACGGGGAATGGGAAATAACCCTGGGAAAAACACAACCCCCTGACTCCCCCTTTATTAAGGGGGACTGTGTTGGATTAAGTTTACGTTGTTATAAGGCTCATCTATGCAATTACAAGATAAAACAAAAATAAATATAAGGACCGAAGCCAAGAGGCGGCTCTTCGGTCAAATACTAAAAGATAAGGGTTTTGTTAATGAAAATCAAATTAAGGAAGCCCTGGCTATCCAAAAACAAAAAGGAGGCCTGATTGGAGATATCCTGGTAAGTCTTCATTATGTTTCCAATGAGCAGATTATGCTTGCATTGAGTGAATATTTAGGATTGGAAATTATAAGCATCGAAGGCATAGATATACCGCCTGAAATAATAAATCTGATACCTCCTGCCATTGCTCAATTATATCGGATAATTCCCATACAAAAGAAGGACGATACCCTTGCCATTGTTCAGGCAGATGCCTTAAATTTTGAAACTTTAGATGATTTGCGATTAATACTGAAGCATCAAATAAAGCCGGTCCTTTGCCATAAAGATATTGTCCTTCGTGCACTGGAAAAATACTATCCTAAAAAGCACGAATCGGTGGAACAACTGTTATTAGAATTCAAAGACGATACGTCATACACCGAATCTGCCAGGTGGGAGTATATCGACATGGATGAATTAAGGAAGATGGCAGATGCAACCCCTGTAAAGAAATGGGTTAATCTTATGTTCCTTGATGCCATTTTGGATAAGGCCAGCGATATACACTTAGAACCCTTTGAAGACGGATTTAAGATTAGATATAGAATTGACGGCATACTTTACGACAAGATTTCGCCTCCAAAACAACTGGGAATACCTATTACCTCAAGAATAAAGGTGATGTCCGGCATGGATATTTCGGAAAGAAAACTGCCACAGGATGGACGTATTCAATTGAATGTAGGGGGCACACTCATTGACTTACGTGTATCGACGCTTCCTACAAAATATGGAGAAAGTGTTGTCATGCGTCTCCTTAATAAATCTGCCGTATCACTCAATTTGGATACGTTAGGATTACGCCCTGAAGAACTAAAATTAATACACCAATTATTAAACAAGCCCAACGGAATAATTCTTGTTACAGGCCCAACCGGCTCCGGGAAAACAACCACCTTATATGCAGCGCTGAATTTTTTAAATGATATAGGCACAAAAATTATTACTACCGAAGATCCTGTGGAATACGACATCGATGGTCTCATACAGGTGCAAATAAACCAGTCTATTGGTGTAGATTTTGCAAATTGTTTAAGGTCTATTTTAAGACAAGACCCTGATATCATCCTTGTGGGCGAAATACGAGATGAAGAAACGGCCAGGATTGCGATACAAGCTTCATTGACAGGGCATCTGGTTTTTAGTACACTGCACACCAACGATGCCCCTACCACAGTAACGCGCTTAATTGATATTGGTGTTAAGCCGTATTTAATTGCCGCCACTCTGGAGGCTGTCATTAGCCAAAGATTAGTGCGAAAGATATGTACCTCGTGTAAAGAAGAATACGAACCATCAGATGAATCTTTGATGGAATTAAACCTGACAAAGGAAAATGTCAAAGGGAAAAGGTTCTTCAGGGGTAAAGGGTGTAACAATTGCAATAATATTGGTTATAAGGGTCGTATGGGTATATATGAAATTATATTGATGAATAACGAAATACGAAGGTTAATTACAGAACAGGCAAACACTAATGTCATTAGAATGGCCGCAAAGAATTACGGAATGCACACTTTACGGGACAGTGGATTAATCGCAATATTCAATGGATTAACAACAGTTCAAGAAGTTGTAAGGGAAACCATGATAGCGTAACACAGCACAGCCGCAACCAAAGCAAGTGGCGTGTGGCAGGTGAAGGGTGACGTTTTACTCGTCACTCGTCATTCGCACACGTCACTATAAGGAATTAGCTGATGTCCATTTTTCAATATAGCGCAGTCGATAATAAGGGGCAGACAGTAAAAGACAGAATAGAGGCATCCGGCACTGACGATGCTATTGCAAAAATACGCTCATTAGGCCGTTTTCCAACGAACATCAAAGAAATCCACGTTCGCCAGAAAGCAAGCGAAACACCCACCGAAACAGCTCCCACTGTCAAAAAGCGCAGGGAAATAACGATCGCCATCGGCGGAGTGAAATCAAAAGAACTCACCACCTTCACCCGGCAACTGTCAACGCTTCAGGATGCAGGACTCCCCATCGTGCGCGGTTTAAAAATACTTGCATCTCAGATGAAAAAGGGATTACTGAAAAAGACGACATTAAAGGTTATAGAAGACGTCGAAGGAGGAAATACCCTTTCAGGAGCACTTGCAAAGCATCCGAGGGTTTTTGATAAGCTGTATGTAAATATAGTGAAAGCAGGGGAAATAGGCGGCGCTCTGGACATCATCTTGCAGCGATTGGCCGATTTCCGGGAAAAAACTGAGCGGCTGGTAAGAAAAATAATCAGCGCTATGATATATCCCACTGTTGTGATGGTCGTTGCTATTGGCATTTTAATTGGACTCATGATTTTTATCATTCCAAATTTTGCAAAAATATTTGAAGAACTGAATTTAGAGCTGCCAACCCCAACCAGGATGCTTATCACCTTCAGCACAATTTTAAAGACACAATGGATGTTCATACCTGCGATTCCATTTGGCGCTTTTATACTGTATAAGATTCTTGGGAAAATAAAAAAAACACGGTTGATCATAGACAAAACAAAATTTAAATTACCGATTTTTGGGGCAATTATAAACAAATCCACCGTTTCAAGGTTTTCTCGTACACTTGCAACCTTAACATCGAGTGGAGTGCCCATCCTGGACGCCCTTACCAATGTTAAGGATGCAACAGGAAATGCTGCCATGGCGCAAGCCATTCAAAATATCCATGACAGCATAAGAGGCGGTGAAAGTATCACGAAACCTCTCCGGGCTTCTAAAATATGCGATGAAATGGTAGTCAATATGGTGGAAGTGGGAGAAGAAACGGGAGAATTGGATAAGATGCTTACCAAGGTGGCAGACAATTACGACGATGAGGTAGACAGGGCTGTAGAGGCCATGGTAAGCCTGATAGAACCAATAATGATTGTATTTCTTGGCGGCTCGGTAGGCTTTATCGTAATAGCTATGTTCGTGCCTCTCATTAAATTAATGCAAGGAATTGGAGGCGGTGGCTAAGAATGAATAGCAAATATTGACGAATTACGAATTACGATTTGGGATTTAAATCGTACATCGTAAATCGGACTTCGTACCTCCTCCTTATGTTGGAATTTTTGCGGCTACGGGAACCATCCATGTGAAACACAATGGCTTTACCTTTATTGAGCTGATCGTTGTTATAGCCATCATAGGCCTCCTTGCAGGCATAATTCTCCCTGTTTTTTTACACGGAGGACTTGACGAAGGCGTCAGTACATTACAGAGCAGTGTATTCAACGCTAAATCCTTCGCTATAACAAAACGTAATCGCTGTACACTAACACTGAACGCAGATTATTATACAGGTTCAAATCCGTTACCATGCTTATTAACTATAGAGGATACGGGGGCCGCCGCCTTTAAGAAACAGTATCGGCTTCCCAAATATATAAGATTCTGGCAATATGAAGTAGTGGGCAGCAGCCCTGTAAGTTTTACCAGTGGAACAAAGACGGTTTACTTTGAGCCGAGTGGCATAGCGCATGATACACAGGGTATTAATTCACCGCAAGACATTATTATTACTTTAAAAGACTTAAAGACTAATATTACAACCAGTCGAACAATTATCGGCAACACATGTCAAATAAGAAAAGAATGAGTAATCAAACTGTAGTCCAAGTCAGTTCCATAAAGTCCCCCTTAATAAAGGGGAAACAATCCTTTAAATCCCCCTTAACAAATGGGGACACAGGGGGTTGTATTTTTTCTGAACTATCGAACAACCCCCTTCCCCCCTTTTCTAAGGGGGATTTTCTCTATTCTATAGCCGGATTTACCCTCATTGAAGTCCTTATCTCTATTTTTGTGCTTTCTATAGGCATCTTCGGGGTCATGGCGTTATTTCCCGTCGGAATACATCAAACAGGCAAAATTGCCAAAAACACCATCGGAGCCGTTTCAGCTGAGATACCTCTTGCATATACATCGTATAAATATCCTGCTGGGGACGTCAATGGCACTGACTATGACACCCAGAATATTGTAAACCTTCTATCAGGAACCACGACTCCTACTTGTTACTTCTTTCCAGATACCGGCACTATTACAATATCCGGCAATGTCTCATTTGGCTGGAATACGTCTCTTGTTCCTGTAGATATGGACAGTAACGGCACAGCAACAACTGTAGGTGAAACTTACCTGTTCAGACAGCAAACTGCAATCTATAAAAATTACACGACAAATAGCGGCACGGCTAACTTTACTTACAACAGTCCAACAATATCCAATATTTCAAACATCAACAATATTTCAATCAATGATTACATTTGTAACACACGAAATCATATCTGGTATCGTGTGACAGGCGTTAATGCTTCAGCCGGTAATGTGACAATACAACAATCGTATGAATATGAAACAACAACTGCTGCGCCGTATATTTCCACAGATACCATTGTGGGTCTTTACAACACCATGCTAGCGCCGAATTAATCTTTGAATGAAATAATGTTCTTGTCTGCAAATTACCGGATATGATGCATGAAAATGTTTAGACATAAACCAAAAATCAGAACCTTCCTATTGCGTTTTGTGCGGATTAGTACCGCTTGCTGGTTCACTCGTCCTCGATTGAACCAAAATGCTTTGGTTCAGACTACAAGCCTGAACCAGCGTGAAACTAACACCTGTAGCTCCTTTCAGGAGACACTGGTAAAAAGGCAAAGTGGCTTTACCTTGGTGGAGTTGGTAATCGTTATTGCCCTCATGGCTATTTTATGGGGTGTGGCGTACACCATGTTTTATCAATCTAAAAATGTATTTTCCCTGTCTGATAATAAATTAGAAATGTACCAGTATGCAAGGATAGCTATGGACGAAATTTCAAGAGATCTGAAAGGCGCTACCTTAAAGGATAACGTAGATTATTTTCGATCATTTACAATAGGACCAGCGGATGCTAAAAATAATAACAGCGTCCTTACGTTTTTGTCATTAACACCAAATGGCTCTTCCACGCCCGTTACCCTTATTACCTATTACTTAAAAAACACTGACGAACTCATGCGGGCTGAATACAATGATACCTCGTATATTTATGGAACCGTGCCTGCCAGTATCGATCCTTCTCAATTTACCTATTATAAACTCACAGCAAATACAAATTATTTCAACCTTGCCTATGTTACTGGAGGTACCTCAGTAAGTTCATGGGACAGCACAAGCGGCACAACAACCGGTCGCTTGCCGGATGCTGTGAATGTAACATTGCAAATATATGGCACAGGTACTGGTAATACCCTGGAAAGAGGCACTTTTACTACACAAATCACAGTACCTTATCGGATAACACACTAAATATGAACGACAAAAAAGACGCAGGTTATATCATTATTGTGGTTACCGTTATCCTTGTAGCGCTTTCCCTCATGGGAATGACGTTCCTGAACCTTACCAGTGTCGATTTCACCGCTACAGATAATTACGTCAACAGCCTTCAGGCTGATATGGCGGCCCGTGCCGGGCTTGATTATGCTATTTATGTATTAAAGATGGATAAATACGGCACAGACACAATAGTTTATAACAATAACAGTTATCGGTATCGCGGCACTTCAACCCTGGGTTATGATGAAAATTACGATGCATACACGGAAGAGTGGCTGGGCACAGGCACAGGAAAGATATTTTGCAATGCTACGGCCGCCAGCAATGATGTCGATAACAATGGTGACGGTGTTAAAGACTCCAAGTGGCTGGATGCCCCATTTTCTTTAGATAGAGGGTTGAAGGCGCAATACGCCATCCTTATCGAAGACGTGGGCGAATCTCGAATTAATGTAAATGCGACAGGAAATGTTGTGGGCGTAGCGGGGTCTTTTGTTTATGGCACGGGCGCAACAACCTATGATATACGGTTGCAAGACGTCCTTACCGATACTACCGCTAAAAATGTTATTGGAACAACTACAGGCCGCTGTGGTGCCAATAGCACGCCGGGCAGTACAGGTACAACAGCATCTCAATTCCAACCACGCAATCCCGGTGGTGATGACCGCCCTTTTAATGTCCTCGACGCTGCCGATATTTGCTTTGGGTCATATACCTCCTCGACAGTGTATAAATCAAGATTGCGCAATATTATTAATAATGAAACCATTTTCCAGAGCACAAGGGGAAGTCTTACAGCATATTCTTTCGATAGTATCATTACAAACACGGGCACTGTTAGTTCATTGCAAATGGGGAATAATTATTATAGGTTAAACGTCAATACCTCGTCTGCTGCTGATCTGGCAGCACAATTTAGACATTGCGTGTTCGGCACAGAAACACTTATGGCAGATCAGATCGCAGCCCATATCGTGGATTATAGGGACGCGGATGATAACATCACTGTTTATAATAGTAAGTACGGTTTAGAAGTGCATCCTTATATCAATGAACTTTTTTACGCTACGGCAACGGCGTATCACAGGATAGAACTTATAAATCCATTCAATCGTAGTATTGCTATAGGAAACTGGAAACTTATTGTAAACAGAGGAGGAACGGTTACCACATATACCTTAGGTACAGCAACGATAAGTGCTGCACCTTCAGCGGCAAATCCTGTTTACTTTGTTCTGGGAGACAACCCCGCCGTGGCCACCCTTACAACAAACCTTGTGGTAAATAATCTTAGCATATACGACTACGATGATAACGGCATCCCGATTGAAGTTACAGCTACTTTAAAAGAAAATTCTAATAACGTTGTCATAGACGAAGTATATCCAAGCGCATACATTAACACAGTCAGTATTGTTGGTCTTATTGATGCCTTAATACAAAGAGTTCAAACTGAATGTCCAACAATCCCACCCGGAGGTAGTCTTATGACAAAATTAAATCATGCACGGGACGAACTCGCAGAAGTCCCGCCTGATTGTGACAATGCCGAACCGAACCTGGAATCATTTATTAATGAAGTTGACGGTATCCGAGGAAGTACTAACCCAGACTGGAAGGCTTGTATCAGTAACAATGCCGATGAATTTATCAGTCGTGCACAATATATTCTCGATACCTGTGAAGACCCCCCTTCGGCGCGTGCATCCATAGGTCAGAGAAAAATCCCTATTATTGAACGTTCGGATAACTGGACAGGTTCGTCCACAAACCATACGATAGGTACAACCAATTTGAGTTTTAACAATATTCGACAACTAGTAATTGCAAACAAAGACATTATTTCACTGGGCGAATTGGGACATCTCCTGACCATAGGCTATAATACTAATTATTCATATACATTAGATGCATCCTATGCCACGTCGACCAATTATGTTGATAATGCAAAGATGAACCTTTTCGGGGGGACATTCACTACTATTTCAGATTATTTCACCGTCCTCGATCCGAAAAACGATACTATTGATGACGACGCAGACGGCGCCATTGGTACTGATACGGGTAATCAAACTGGCGATATAGACGGCCCTGAAATTCAGGTACCGGGGCGTATTAACATAAACACTGCATCAGCAGGCGTGCTGTCCGCCCTGCCCGGCACCAGCACAAACACTTCGTTAGGCACGTGGAGTGCATTGATACAATCTAAAACAGGATATTCTCTTATAAATAACATCATAAATGCGCGCCCTTTTAGCACCGTTGGAGCATTAACGAGTGTGACTGGAATGAGTAATTCCGGCATGAATTATTTTGGCACGGATAACGTTGACAATGACGGTGATGGATTTATTGATGAAAAAGACGAAAAAGACCTTATATTTACTTCCATTTCCAATCTTATCACCACGCATTCCAACGTATTTGCAGTGTATGTTACCGCTCGCGTTGTTAATAGTAGCGCATCTCAAGCCTTTGCTGAAAAGAAGCTGGTTGCGATTGTTGACCGCTCCGTTAATCCTGTCAAAATACGATATTTTAGATGGATGACTGAGTGGTGAAACATTTTGGTTCAATCGAAGATGATTGAACCAGCAATAAAGGTAGGGACTGAAAATCTTCAGCCCCTATATGTGACACATTTATAACACTCTTTTGACAACCCCCCGGCCCCCTTTTTTAAGGGGGACTTACTTGAAAGGAAATTATATGATTATTTACTCCGGCAAAAAAATAACTGTAAGAAAAGATGAAATTGTCCTGGATGACGGAAGAAAAACTATGAGGGAGGTTATCGAACATCCTGGCTCTGCGGCTATTATCCCCTTTATAACCAAAGATGAGATTATCCTTATCCAACAATACAGACATGCTGTAAAAGAACTTATTTATGAAATTCCTGCCGGCACTCTTGATGAAGGTGAAACATTTATCACATGCGCAGGACGTGAATTGGAAGAAGAGATAGGCTACAAAGCAGAAATACTCGACCCCCTGATAATTCTCTATCCATCACCAGGAATCCTGAGTGAGACGATGCACATCTTTAAGGCTACGAATCTCGCCAAGACGCAAACAAATTACCAGGCAGACGAATCAATCAAGGGTGTCGTACAGATGAAACTAAATGAGGCATTTGAGATGGTAAAGAAAGGGCTTATACGAGATGCAAAGACAGTTTGCAGTATTTTAATGTGTATTAAATAAAAAACACTTGCATATCCTACCCCGAACGAGTCGGATGAGTTCTTTGATGGGAATTTACGATTTTAGATTTACGAATTACGATTTTTTTAAATCTCAAATCGTAATTCGTAAATTCTAAATTTTGGCAAAAGTGTCAAAATAATTGTGGGATGATACTATGGTATGTCGAACGATTTCTCCTTGACACGGAAAAGCATGGATTTCTCACGACCTGTCTTTTGCGCAAGGATTAACTCAATTGGTAAAGATTCTGTAATTTTAAGAAGCGCTGTTAAACCATGTTCATCTATAACCAAATAAGATTTAGATTCGGCCTGACGTAATACCATGCTGGCAGATAAATCAATGGGGAGCTTGCAAATCCTCTTGTGTTGGCGCCCAACCCACGCCATTTCTTCCTCGCCCTTCGCACAATAAATTTTTGCATCCTGTTCAACCACACTAAGAACCTCTTTCGCAAAGAGCATGTCCGGATCTTCAGATGGATGTACTATTGGCTGTATGATTGCAAAGTAAATGGGAATTGCAACCACGGAAAGGGAGATAAGCACCCATGCTGCACGCCGTACCAATTTACTCGTTTTGCTGTGACGAACGATTGAAGCAGCTATCTCAAGCGCAAGGAATGGATACAGAGGCAACAGGTAGTGGCGTCGTTTTTGTGGAATACACGAAATAACGATAAAAATAGCTCCAGCAACTGCAAGCAATGCTGAATAACCGCGACGCCTCAAATCAACAATTGCAACAGGCAAGAACAATGAAAGTGGCAGCGCAGGTAATAGGAGCATCCATACGTAGTAGAAAGGCCCTCCATTTCCACCCTTGCTCACATCGAGGTCGGGTTGGAAAATAACCCTGCGGAGGTATTCGCCATGGTCGCGGAGATACGCAGGAATTGCCCATACAGAGATAACTGCTAATACTCCAAAAGTAAAGAATATCCAGTCTATTCGCAGTCGTTTAAGGTCTTGACGCCGGAATGGAACAAGGACTGCAAAAAATATTGGGAAAAGAATCCCAAATGGACCCTTTGTTACTACCCCAAGTCCAGCCAGCAGCCCTGCGATTATAAAGAACAGCGATCGTGAAAGGCCCTTGTGTTTTCGCATTCCCATACAGAGAAAAAGACATGATACGATGACTGAAAAACACAATATCATATCGGGCCTGGCCTGGCGTGCCATAAGACTATAACCCGGCATACCAAGCAGCGCAAACGCCCCTACTAAAGCCGTACTCCGGTCGAGCAGTAAAAGCCCGACTCCATAGGTCGCTAATACACCCAAAATGCCGGCAATAGCGGATGGCATTCGTACAAGTGTCATGCTCGGTTCACCCACAATACGGGTGAGAACAGCAGCAGCGGTGTGCATTACCGGAGGTTTATCATAATATGTTTTACCCAGCAGTTTTGGCACAAGATAATCACCGCTCTCGGCGATTTCGCGAGTGATCTCAGCATGACGGATTTCACGGCTAGCCCAATGTCTGTTCTGACCAAGAGCCGGAAATATTACAAAAGCAGAAACGACAGCCAGCATCAGCAAATCCAACAGGTGTGGTCGCCGTTTTCTGAAATTCTTTAACAAGCCAATATTCATTTTGTATTAAGGTGCGAAGAGTAAATGGTATTTATTACCATTCTGCCCGGTCTGTTTTTAGATGATTTACAATGAGGATTAAATCTATATCCTTATATCGTATATTTTGCAAAACGGTATGTGAGACATTTTGAAATGAATTCTTTTCATTGTATGCCTTCTTGCCAACAATACAGTAAACGGTATTATTGGTCAAAAATGCCTCAGATAAGTTATTTTCGTTCTTTATTTCCGGAATAAGACGATTCATATAGAAGTTCATTGGAGAAAGGCACTCATCAGGCACTTTGTAGTAATAGAGTTCATCCCTTTTTATGTGCTGAGATACAACGTTAGCAAGATCGAGACCCGGAGAATGACGATAATTATAGGTAGACAACTCCTTCATGTAAACCAGGGCAATGATCGTAAAAAATGCAATGATAATAGAGAAAGAAATATTAGAACCTCGAAACCTTTTAATAAATAATTTACCTGCAATACCGACTGTAAAGAGGATGCCAATGCCCACACCCACAGGAAAGAGTTTTGGATAATGTGCAAAAGCGTAAACAGGAAATCCGACAGAAAGCATCAGGACAATAGCCAGAGAAATAGCAAGGGTGTATTTGATCCATTTATCCAAGTAGACATTTTTCCCATCAGTTTTGAAAATACTTGTCCACATGCCCCCCATCATGAGCGCCAGCGCCGGATACAGGGGAAGGATATAGCGGGCGCTTTTACACCGCGAGATGGACATAATGATAAAGATGGTGATAACCCATATTGAGAGCCACCAACGATCTCCATTATTCTCTCTACCTTTTTTGAAAACAGATAAACGAATGTTACGGGGAAGAAAATGCTGTAAGGGAGAAATCCTTTGATAAGTTCGGGGAGAAAAAAATAAAAGGGCTGTTTGTGCCCGTATTCTTCGGTACTATAACGAACAACCGACTCGCTAAAGGCATTGTTAATCACCGTATTCAGCTCAATCTTTTGGCACATGAGGATAACCCAGGGCCCCACCATTAACCCTAATATACCAAAACCCATAAGCCCGTGTATATGCTTGAAGAATACGAGTTCTCTTTTACACAGGAGATATATAAAAATAATTACAAAGGGAAGAATAAACCCTAATGGCCCCTTTGTCAGGATAGCCAGCGCTATGGAAACGTAAAACAGGACAAAATAGATTCTCCTTCTTTGAGCATCCGTTGTATAGCCCATATAAAAGGTATATAAGGCCGTAAAGATGAACGTGGCTAACATCATATCCGTTTTGACGGTGCGGGAGTAAAGGAAGAACATATAGTTGGACAGAAGAATAAGTCCTGCCCAAAATCCTGCCATAGGATTTTTGTAAAGGTGTTTACCAAACAGAAAAACGGTTATGATGCTTAGAAGCGCGCAAAGCGCCGATGGTATTCGTGCAGTAAAGGGGGTAATAATACCGCCAAATTGCGAAGACAGGGCAATTGTCCACATGAGCAGTGGCGGTTTTGCAAGATAGATTTTGCCTGCATAATGGGGGACAGTGTAGTCCCCGGTAAACATCATTTCACGGGCTGTTTCGGCAAACCTTAGATAATCCTTATTCTGAAAACCCCTGCCTCCTAAATCAAAAAACAAGACAAAGCAGCTTATGGTTATAAGGATTGCAAGCAAAAGCCTGTGATTTCTCGAAATGTCCTTCAATTTCAGATTCTTTTATTGTTTTCGTAATTCAGCGCCGAGTGTTTTGTAAAGACTATCTAGGATCATCTGCTGAGCGACATCAACCTCTTCGCTCTTTAATGTCCGGTCGAATGCCTGAAAGCAGAGATTAAAAGCAATGCTTTTCTTTCCGGAAGGTATCTGCTTACCATAATAAATGTCAAAGAAGTTGATAGCCGTCATAAAAGATATATTTGCAGCTAAAATACATTTTTCAATAGATGCCCATGTTACCTCCTCGTCAACAATAATAGCAAGATCACGTAAAACAGGAGGATATTGAGACAGCATTTGAAAATATTTTGAAAAATTCGACATTTTTACCAATAAATCCAGGTCTAACTCCACCATACATGGCGATGTTTTAAATTCCAATTCTTTGACTTCTCCTATATAGCCTAAGATATTATTACCCAGTTGGATTTTTGCAGATTTATCTGCCTTAAATAGTATTGATCCATCGAAGGCCATCCATTCACATTTAGAGGTAATACCCAGACTCGCCAGGAGCGACTCGACAATTCCCTTTAAAGTCAAAAAATCAATATCTGCCAGGATGGATAAACAGGTCTTTTCTTCCGGTAGTTTTTCGCCCGCGAGGTAAACTTTAGCTATCTCAAAGATTCTTGCCTGTTCCACACCATGATGCATATTATATATCCTGGTGCGTATCAGGCTGGGCAGCAGACATGTGCGTAAGCGGCTTTCTTCCTGTCTTAGCGGATTTGCAATATCGACACCCGCCCTATCTGACCACAAATTTACGGACTGCAGGGGAGAAGTATCAACGATGCTGAAGGTCTTAGCTTCATAAAAACCAATGCCTGTTAAAAAATGGCGAACAGAATCCTCAACAATTTCATATTTACTCTTTACGCTGCCCCGTACACTAATAGAGGTCTTTGTGGGGATGTTATTATAACCATAAATCCTTGCAACCTCCTCGATCAGGTCAATCTCACGATAGACTTCTCCCCGATAGCTTGGCACTTCAACGTCAATAAAGGTATCTACTTCATTTAAAATATTAAATTGCAGTCTCTTTAGAATATCACTGGCAACGTCTCTTTTTATTTCTAGCCCCAATACTTTATTAAGTCTTTCAATTCTGAGTGTAATTCTTTTCTTTTCGTACCTTCCCGACCTTATATCATTAACACCGTGGGCAACTTCTCCTTCTGCATAATCGTTGATAAGTTTTACTGCCCTTTTCGATGCCAGTTCAACTCCTTCAGGATCAATACCTCTTTCAAAACGATATGACGAATCTGAGGCAATGCCCGTTGCCTTTGACGTACGACGCACCTGCCTGGGCTCAAATTGTGCGCATTCCAAAAGAATATGCCTTGTTGACTCAGATACTTCTGTATCCTTACCACCCATAATGCCGGCAATGGCAACAGGTCTTTTGCCGTCCGCAATGACCAGCATGTCATGGAAAAGCGCCCGCCTGGCTCCATTGATAGCCACTATTTCTTCTCCGCTCTTTGCTCTTCTAACAATTATCTTTTTATCTGACAGCTTATCCAAATCAAAGGCATGAAGAGGTTGCCCTGTCTCCATCATCACATAATTTGTGATGTCGACTATGTTGTTTACCGGTCGAAGTCCAATACACTTTAACCTCTTCTGCATCCATTCCGGAGACGGCTTTACGGTTATATGCCGTACTATCCGAGCCGTATAGTGTGGACACAGGATTGGTTCTTCAACAGCAATACTTATTAATTTTGAAACCTCTATATCGGTGCTTGTGTAATTTGTTTTCGGGTATTGAACACTCGCCCCTACCACTGCGGCTACTTCACGCGCAATGCCAATGACGCCAAGACAATCCGGGCGGTTGGATGTTACTTCCACATCGATGCAAAAATCGTCTTCGACAGATTGAATATCTGCAACCACAAGCCCTGTATTCGTCAACTTATCTGACAACTCCTGCGGCAACAAATAAAAATTTACGTATTCTTTTAACCAGTTGTAGCTAATCTTCATTTAAAATTGTGATAAAAATCGTATGTCATTTTCGTAAAAAAGGCGAATATCATTGATCCCATACTTTAACATGGTAATCCTTTCAACTCCCATCCCAAATGCAAAACCTGTGTATTTTTCAACGTCATAATGCACGGCCTTGAATACGTTAGGGTCAACCATTCCTGCCCCCAATATTTCTACCCAGCCACTATAAGAACACACGCTGCATCCTTTGCCTTTACAGAGAGAACACGAGATGTCAACCTCAGCGCTGGGCTCGGTAAATGGGAAAAAGGACGGCCTAAAACGCATTTGAACGTCCCGGCCAAAATAGGTTTTAATAAACTGATTCAGCACTCCCCTTAAATCAGCAAAACTTACTCCCTCATCAACGAGTAATCCTTCCACCTGATGAAACATGAATGAGTGTCTTGCATCCACAGTGTCAGGCCTATACACCCTGCCGGGGGCAATAATTCGAATAGGGGGTTTTTGCTTTTCCATGACACGAATCTGAACAGTAGACGTCTGACTTCTGAGGATCACATCGTTTTTGATATAAAAAGTATCAAAATCGGTTCTGGAGGGATGGTCGGCAGGGATGTTTAAGGCTTCAAAGTTATAATATTCAGACTCCACTTCCGGCCCATAGACCACATCAAAACCCAACCGGGCGAATACTTCTTTGATATCATCAATTGTTTGAGTAATCAAATGCTTTTTCCCTACAAGAGGACGTTTCCCCGGCAACGTTACATCGAATATTTCATGCGTGGCTTTTGAAGTTATTTCTCCAGAAAACTTCTTTAATAACTCATCTACGATATTTGTAACCTCGGTCTTGAGAGAATTAATCCGCTGTCCGATTGCGGCGCGTTGTTCTGCGGGCAAGGATGGTATCAGCTTCATGAAATCTTGAATAATACCCTTCCTTCCCAGGTATTTTACCTTAAGCTGTTCGGCATCTTTCAGTGCCGTAACCGACTTAATTTCGCTTTGTATGTTTTTTTTGACTTCTTCTAATTTCTCTAACATGCAGATGAGTATCTAAAAAAGCATATAAAAAATGTAGGCACGTTCCTTCATGGTTCAATACCAAGAAGACGTGCCTAAATCAAGTGACGGAATAATCTGACTTATAATAATAGCCACAGGCTTCACTCGCGTACTAGTTAGTCCCCCTTAGCAAAGGGGGATTTTAGCCTGCTACCGCCTGCAAACCCGCTTAAATAAAATAGAAATTCCTATACAATTAAATTGCCGCTTTTACCTGCTCGACTAATCTGTCAAAAGCAGGTTTATCATTCACCGCCATCTCAGCCAACATTTTCCGGTTTAAATCCACATTGGCCTTGACCAATCCACGAATAAAGTGGCTGTATGAAATGCCACGTTCTCTGACTGCCGCACTAATTCTTGAAATCCACAATTCCCTGAATTTCCTCTTCCGCGCCTTTCTGTCTCTGAATGAAAACACCATGGCACGGATGTAGGTTTCCATGGCCTTGCGGTACAAGTTCCCTCTTCCACCCCAGTAGCCTTCCGTTTTGTTTAGTAATCTTTTTCTAGACCTTTTTCTTGCACAACCTTTTGTCGCTCTTGGCATAAAACAACTCTCTTTTTAAAAAAATTAAAATAAGTATTATTAAGACAAATTCAAAGCCCTTTTCATAATTTTACTAAAAGCCGGAGAAACTCCTGCCTTCTTCCTCATGTGCGCCTTGCGTCTTCCTGACTTTCCAGACAACAGATGGCCTTTTCCAGCCCTTGGTCTTTTGATTTTACCTTTTGCCCCAACCTTTATCCTTTTTTTAAGCCCTTTGTGTGTTTTTAATTTTGGCATCTACAAATCTCCATATATATGAGTAATGCTATAAATAAATAGAATCATTATGTTTATTTGGGAGACAGGATCATTCCCATCCTGCGCTCATCCGATATCTTATCCTTCTCCACCTTGGCGATGTCCTCTAACGCAGCAGCAATTTTGTTTTAAAATTTCATCGCCCAGTTCAGCATGAGCCCGCTCGCGCCCCTTAAACATCATGTTAATAAGCACGCGGTCCTTATTTTCTAAAAATTTCCTGGCCTGACGTATTTTTGTTTGAATGTCATGCTCTCCGGTCTTCGGCCTTAATCTTAATTCTTTTAACTGAACCACGTGTTGCTTTTGATGCATCTTTTTCTTTTGTTTATACTTAAACTTACCGTAGTTCATAATCCTGCAAACAGGCGGACTTGCATCGGGTGCTACCTCGACGAGATCCAATTCAACGCTCTTTGCCTTTGTAATTGCTTCTTCTTTGCTAATCACTCCGACCTGCACACCGTTCTCATCTATCAGTCGGACCGTAGAGGAGCGGATACGTTCGTTAATTCTTAATTCTTGTGAAATGTATATTTTCCTCCTATAAAGTGAAAATTACTTTTTTTCCCGAATTTCAGATTCAGCATTGTTTATAAATTCCTCAATTGAAATCATCCCTTCGTCTCCCTTTTTCCTGCTTCTAACGGCAACAGAACCACTCTGCATCTCTTTATCGCCAACAATGAGCAGATAGGGAATTTTTTCCAGTGTGCCTTCACGTATCTTATAATTGATTTTGGAATTGCCCGTGTCACATTCTACCCTAAAATTCTTTAAAAGCAACTGGGCTTGTAATTTTTTTGCGTAATCAATGTGTGCATCAGTAATGGGTAATATCCTCATTTGAATTGGCGCTATCCACAAGGGGAAATCACCCGCATAGTGTTCTATTAAACAGCCAATAAACCGTTCCATAGCGCCGAGAACCGTACGATGTACCATCACAACACGATGATGATTCCCATCCGGACCGACATATTTAACATCAAATCTCTCCGGCAGATTAAAGTCTACCTGAATAGTAGGTCCCTGCCATCCACGTCCTATAGCGTCCTTGACCTTGATATCAATAGCTGGACCGTAAAATTTTGCCTCTCCCTCCATCCGTGTGTATTTGAGTCCTTTTTTGTCGAGGGCGATTCTTAAGGCATTTTCGGCATGATCCCAAACTTCGTCCCGACCTATGTATTTTTCCTTTTCTCCCTTACCCCGTACGCTCAATTCTATCTCGTATTCATTAAACCCGAAACTCGACAACATAAATTGAGCAAGTTCAATTACGCCTAAGATTTCATTTTCTAATTGATCGGGAGTACAAAAAATATGGGCATCATCTTGTGTAAATCCACGCACACGCAGTAATCCATGCAACACACCCGACCTCTCATATCGGTACACAGTTCCCAACTCCCCCCAACGTAAAGGTAAATCACGGTAACTGTGAAGCTTGGTTTTATACATAAGTACTGCAAAGGGGCAGTTCATGGGCTTTAAGATATATTCCTGACCGTCAACCTCAATCGGGGAGTACATGCTCTCACGATAAAAATTCCAATGACCACTGGTTTTCCATAAATTGATCTTCGCAATGTGCGGGCTATAAACAATATCGTAACCCCTTTTGAAATGCTCTTCCCGCCAGAAATTCTCTATAATGTTGCGCATTCTGGCGCCCTTCGGATGCCAGAAAGTCAGCCCAGCCCCTCCTTCTTCGTGAAAACTGAAAAGGTCAAGATCTTTTCCGATTTTTCGATGGTCACGTTTTTCAGCCTCTTCAAGAAACTTTAAATATTTATCAAGCTCTTTTTGTGTGAAAAATGCCGTGCCGTAAATACGTTGCAGCATGGGATTCGTTTCTTTTCCACGCCAATAAGCGCCGGCCACACTCAGGAGTTTGAATGCCTTGACTTTGCCGGTCTGATAAATGTGAGGGCCGCGACATAGGTCTACAAAATCTCCTTGTGTATAAAATGATACTGTGTCATCCTCGATATCCTTAATAAGTTCTACCTTGAAAGGCTGACCAATGGCTTCCATCTTCTTTATGGCCAGATCACGAGGCAATTCCATTCTTTTAAAGCTAATATTCTCCCGGATAATCTTAGCCATTTCTTCTTCGATCTTCTTTAAATCCTCTTCAGACAAACTATGCTGGAGACCGAAATCATAATAAAAACCATTTTCAATGGTAGGACCTATACCAAGCTTTACACCAGGAAAGAGGCGGCTGACCGCCTGTGCCATAATGTGTGCTGTGCTGTGGCGAAGGATTTCCAAACCTTCTTCTGTATCTTCCGTGATAACAGACAGAGAAATGTCTTCTTTGATAGGAAAACTGAGGTCTACGAGTACGCCGCTAGCCTTTCCCGCCAGCGCCCTCTCACGCAATCGGTTACCTATATTGCTTGCGACTTCCCCGATAGTTATGTTGTCTTTGTACTCCTTTTTCGTTCCGTCAGGTAACGTAATCTTAACCATAATTCAGAAAACTTTTTCGTTACTCCTTATAACAACTCAAGTAAAATTTCAGATTAATATATTTATTTTTAACATTATGTGCATCGAAAACTAATGGTGGGCGATATAGGACTCGAACCTATGACCTCTTGCTTGTCGAGCAAGCGCTCTAGCCAGCTGAGCTAATCGCCCTAAGTATTTATGCTGAGCACTACGTACACTTTACCCGAAATCATTAAAAATATCATACTTAGGTTAAAAGATGCTATCAAAAACAGTTTTTATTGTCAAGGGAAAATGACTCTGAAATGTCTATAATTATTGATTTCCACCTAGAATTTAAAAAAAGTATTTAAAAACATTATATGCTCTGTTATGATTTGATCATTAAGATTTTCAAATTTAATATTCATAACTTTCATAAGGTAAACATCTAAACTCGGTGTCTTCGATAATTGATAAAATAAGGGAATTAAAGACCAAAAGAAACGCTGTAATCCTTGCACACAACTACCAAAGGGGAGAGATACAGGACATTGCAGACTTTGCAGGCGACTCCTTGGGACTTTCTCAGCAAGCGGCAAAAACGAAGGCAGATGTAATCGTGTTCTGCGGTGTGCATTTTATGGCAGAAACTGCTTCAATCCTCTGCCCGGATAAGCTGGTATTATTACCCGATGAGCACGCAGGCTGCCCCATGGCAAATATGATAACCCTTAAAGAACTTAAGATAAAGAAAAAAGAATATCCAAATGCCAAAGTTGTTTGTTATGTAAATAGCACAGCCGCTATAAAGGCGGAGAGTGATATATGTTGTACTTCTTCCAATGCAATGAAAATCGTTTCTTCAATTCCCAAAGAGCAAGAAATACTCTTTGTCCCGGACAAAAGTCTGGGAGGTTATGTGTCTTCAAAACTGAACAGACCCTTGATACTTTGGGAGGGATATTGTCCTACCCATCATAGGATTCTGTCAGAACATATTATCAAGCTGAAGGCAACGCATCCAGAAGCCAGAGTCGTGGTTCACCCGGAATGCACACCGGATGTAATTGCACTGGCTGACCATGTTGCCAGTACAACTGGTATTGCCAAGTATTGTAAGGAAACGGATGCCAGAGAATTTATTATCGGCACCGAGACTGGCATACTGCATCGTTTAAGAAAAGAGAATCCACAAAAGGTTTTTTATGCGATCACGCAACTTGCCGATTGCTCAAATATGAAACTCATTAGTTTAGAAAAGGTTTTATGGTCTTTGGAGGATATGGTTTACCCGGTAAAGGTACCGGACGATATCGCAGCAAAGGCACGATTAGCAATTCAAAAAATGCTCGATTTGTCGTAATAATTCACCACAAAGGCCTGCCCTCATGGAAATGGGGGATGCAAAGAGCGCGAAGAAAGACTTATGGATACAGAGGAAAAACTAAGAAAATTAAGAGACAATATAAAAGCTTTAAAAAGCGTTGTGGTCGCCTTTTCTGGCGGCGTGGATAGTTCCCTTGTGGCAAAAGTCTGTTATGATGTTCTTGGAGATAAAGCCCTTGCTGTCACGGCACGATCAGAGACCTACCCTGCCTATGAATATGAAGAGGCAAAAAAGATAGCAAATGAAATCGGCATCCCTCATATAACCATCGATACCAGCGAACTCGGGATCAAGGGATTTGCCGAAAACCCCCCTAACCGGTGTTATTTCTGCAAATCAGAACTATTTGGGAAACTTACAGAAATTGCCCGGGAAAAGGGGTATAAAAACGTTGCAGATGGCGCAAACCTCGATGATGCAGGTGAATACAGACCCGGACTCGATGCCGCTAAGGAACTTGAGGTGCGCAGCCCCTTAAAAGAAAGTGGATTGAGAAAAGCAGACATACGTGAAATATCGAAACACCTCAAGCTTTCCAACTGGGACAAACCTTCATATGCTTGCATGTCCTCGAGATTTCCTTATGGGCAATCTATCACAGAGGAGAAATTGACCATTGTAGCTGCGGCTGAAAATTACTTAAGAAGTATTGGACTAAAACAATTCCGTGTCAGACACCATGACACTATTGCTCGAATTGAGGTACTGCCAGACGATATCTCTATGCTCTTGCAAAATGGTAAACGCACAGAGATTGTTAAAAAACTAAAGGACATTGGCTACAAGTATGTTACTATTGATCTGGAAGGTTACCGCAGCGGCAGCATGAACGAGGTATTGACGCTTCAAGAAAAGAAAAAAGGGTAATATCCGTTTAAAAATATTACCCTTTTGAAAATACTAAATTAATAGTTTTACTGCAAGATTGCTGTGTCAGTTCCCCCGCCAGTACCTGTCCAAATGTTATCATAAGCCGAACCATTGTAAAAGCCGCAAGTGCTAGTACCCTTCCATTCCACATGGCCGTCTAGGTAGAGCACATTTTGACCTTTTTGATTGTGATTATCCGAAAGTGTAGTACCAGTACCTTTAGCATCCGCGGCTATAGCTACTCCAGGATCATCAGATGATATGTGGTTATCGTCATATCCATAACTGCATGTAGATGCCAAAAAACTAGAAGGTGTTGTTGTTAATGTTAAAACACTTGTTTCTGAAACAGCGGTATCACTTGTGCATCGAAAAACCTTTCTATCCGTAATATAAGCATCAAAAAGTTTCCCAATTGACTCTAACTCTGCCGCTGCTGTTGTACTTGCACTTGCCGTAGTACCACCATTACCACCGGTAGGGAAAGCGCCATTATTATCGTTTGCATACATATTAATTGCCAGACCAATCTGTTTAAGGTTAGAGGCACATTGCGTTCTGCGGGCTGATTCACGCGCCCTGCCCAATGCAGGCAATAAAATACCTGCAAGTATGCCGATAATGGCGATTACAACCAGTAACTCAATTAATGTAAAACCTGCACTACTCCTTTTCTTCATCATAACTACGTCCTCCTAAAGATCGTTAAGGTTTCCTTGCTTATAATCTCACGAGTCACTGTTTTTCTAACCACCTCCTTTGGGACAACACAAAAGGAAAAGTCGCTTTCAGCCTTTCAATAAAAATCGCGCAACTACCACATTATTTTTTGTCCTGAAAAACAAAAAACCTTACTACAAAAATATTCATTTGAACATTTTTGTTAGCAAGGTTGTTTTTCTGTTTGTAAGTTATAAATCATTTTCGGTAGCAAGGCTGTCTTTCCCTCAATAAACTTTGAGAACTTAAAGACCCTTTACTTTGCGTCCCCTAATCGCTCAGGGTTTGCCTTTGTCGTATATTTTCGCCATTATATCATTAAATAAATCTCAGTCAACTAATATTTAGACGATTAACCCTTAGATTTAAGCAAGACAAAACACTTGCTAGATTTAATAAAAAACTGTAAGATTATTCTGAAACATTAATATTAAATAGTGCATCCTATCCGTTGAAAGATGCGCCAATGCAAATACTTAATTATATATCGGTTATTTATAGAAAAAATTTATGAAAGAAGCAATGTTTTTTGAAAAGCTGGGTGAGGATAGAGTAAAGTGTTATCTTTGCCGTCATCATTGTGTAATTGAGAATGGCAAAAAGGGCATTTGCCGGGTTCGCGAAAACCACGGTGGCATCCTATATTCCCTCGTTTACAGAAAACTCATTTCAGAAAATATTGACCCTATTGAAAAAAAACCCCTTTATCACTTTTATCCCGGCACGACCTCCTTTTCAGTCGCAACGGTGGGATGTAATTTCAGGTGTCTGAACTGCCAAAACTATGAGATATCACAACTTCCGAAGGATCATGACCAGATAGTGGGTAAAGACGTTGCCCCTGAAGAGATCGTTGAGGATGCCTTGAGTTATCAATGTAGGAGTATTGCCTATACTTATACGGAACCCACCATTTTTTTTGAGTACGCCTATGAAATAGCAAAAATTGCCACCCAAAAGTCCCTTAAGAATGTATTTGTAACGAATGGATATACAACACGTGAGGCACTCACTACGATAAAACCGTTTCTCCATGCCGCTAATGTGGATTTAAAAAGCTTTTCAAAAGAAACATACAAAAAGCTATGCGGTGCACGTCTGGAAAATGTACTTGACTGCATTCGGTCTTACAAAGAGATGGGCATCTGGATAGAAATTACCACTCTCGTCATTCCGGAAATTAACGATTCTGAGTCTGAGCTGAGGCAGATTGCAGAATTTATAAAGAGTGTAGGACCTGAAATCCCCTGGCATGTAAGCCGTTTTTACCCAAAATATCGGTTAATTGAAAAACCACCAACTCCTGTGGATACGCTTAGAATGGCGCGCGAAATAGGCCTTGAGGCAGGTTTGCGCTATGTTTATGAAGGTAACGTGCCGGGCGAGGGAGGAGAAAATACGTATTGTTATAAATG
This sequence comes from Planctomycetota bacterium, assembly GCA_016873155.1. GTDB lineage: Bacteria > Planctomycetota > Brocadiia > Brocadiales > Brocadiaceae > Wunengus. Next base: position 24,864 of record VGXX01000020.1, read on the forward strand.
CAAAAAAGTCCTTATCAAAAGATATGGATATCAAATTATTGAAAACAACATTGTTAATTTGAAGTGCCCGGAATGTAATACGACCGTAGACGGCATCGGCATTTAACCGTAGAACATAATTAATTATAGTTTTGTTTGGATAAAACTCAAAATGAACAACTGGAGGTTGTATGATTACACTAAAGAAGATATTATGTCCTGTGGATCATTCTGAATGCTCGTATCTTGCCTTAAAATATGCCATTTCTCTGGCATTAAAGGACGAGGCAAAGCTCTATCTCATGCACGTAATCGACTCTCGTCTCTACGATGCGGAAATATACAAATTCAGCCCGTATAAACTCAACGAGATTGATGAATCTAAAATCCGCGCAGATTTGATGAAAAGCTTACCAGAAGGAACAACAGATGTTTTAGCGGTAGAAACAATTGTAGTAAAAGGCGTACCTTTTAATGAAATTATTAATGCAGCTACTGAAATTAACGTAGACCTTATTGTAATCGGCACACACGGTAGAACAGGACTTTCTCACGTCATGTTGGGTAGTGTAGCTGAAAAAGTCGTCCGCAAAGCCTCATGTCCCGTACTTACGGTTAGAATGCCTCCCCCGATTCCCGGTACAAACTAAATTTTTAACTAAAAAAGAAAGCCATTGCAGCATACTAAAATACTGCAATGGCTCATAACAAAGGGGTCCTTGGGAGAAATTTACCTTTGTTTATATTTACCTAACTGAATATCTTCCCATATGTCTATCATGTAATTCGCCGATTTTCGACTTATTCCAGTTGGATACCCTGCTGTAATAA
>VGXX01000021.1 GCA_016873155.1 Planctomycetota bacterium
AATGGAAGGCATCACACGGAGTTGCGCAGGAAAACAGAGGAAGGCGCGGTTTAAAACACGCAGTCGCCAAAGGTGGAGTAGGGCTTATAATGGCCATTATGGCATTACTAACCGATATGCCAGAAATTTTTACGATCGCATTTGTAGCAGCCTTCGCCACGGCCACCTTCGATACCATCTCCAGTGAATTAGGGCAAATCTACGGGAAAAGGCCTATTCTGATTACCACAATGAAATCCGTTCCTGTGGGAACGGACGGGGCAATATCTGTTGAGGGTACCATTCTGGGAATGTTGTCTGCCGCACTCATTGGCGCTGAAGCTTATTTATTGCAATTAATCAGTCTTTCGTCGATAATAATTGTGGTGATTGCTGCGCTTATTGGAACAACGGTTGAGAGTGTTTTGGGGGCAACCATCGAACGGCGGAAATGGGTGAGTAATGAAGTTGTTAATTTTATTAATATCTCCATCGGCGCCGGCGTAGCAATGCTCGTGGTAAAGATTCTGTAATGGCGGACGGACGTTTGCCTCTGTGTCACCCCGTTTACGAGGGTGATTGTGGGGAAATTAAATTCCTAAAACATAAATTCGGCCTTCGGCAACTTTTTTTAACAGTGTAGTGGCAAGGCGCGCCTTGCCACTACAATTGACCACGGATGGTTCAATCTTGCAGATTGAACCGGATGTTTTGAATCGGGGCCATGGGTTTAAACTGGCAACACGGTAAACAATACCAAATGTTTAGGTTCAATCGAGGACGATTGAACCAGCTAAAGACACACCCCGGGAATAAAAAAATCCCCTACTGGGAGGGGATCAAGGGGTGGGTATTGAGGATATGTCGTTGTGTTTTGTAAAGGGAAAAAACAACTTAATTTACTGATTTTACACTGATCGAATTATGGAACTACCCGTTATCTCACTAAAAGCAAGACGGAACTCCCTCCATCCCTGGATATTCAACCGAATGATCCGTCATCCCCAAAAAAAGTTAAAACCGGGAACGTTGGTAGAGGTGATCTCTAAAGAAGGCGATTTTATTGGCAGAGGCATTTACAATGTTAAAAGCAATATCGGCATCCGTCTCCTTACCGAAAATATTTCTGAATTACTTAACGAGGAATTTTTCTACAAAAAACTCGAACAGGCTAAAACGCTTCGTGAAGAAATCCTCCAAATTCACAAGACCTCAAACTGTTACCGTCTCGTTCACGGGGAAGCAGATGGATTATCGGGATTAATTATAGATAAATTTGCTGACGTATTTGTCGTTGAGCCGTACTCAGCCGGATATATAGAAACGATGAACTGGATTGTGTCGTCTTTGCAATCCCTATATCCTGGAAGCCGAATCGTCGTTCGCCCTGACGAACGAACAGCCGCTAAGGAAGGAGTGGATTTCTCAAAGGTAGCAAAGAATTATCCCGGCACTGATTCTGTAGAAATCAAAGAGAATTTTTTGAAGATGAAAGTAAACCTTAAGACAGGGCATAAGACAGGTTTTTTTCTCGATCAGCGCGAGAACCGCCTGACCCTGTCGCAGTACTGCCGTGACAAGGAAGTGCTCGACTGTTTTTGCTATACCGGCGGATTTGCCATTTCTGCAATGCTTGCCGGCGCGCGGTCAGCCACGGGAATTGATCTGGATGAAGATGCGCTGGAAACGGCTGAGGAGAATGCCCGCTTAAATGCTGTAAAAGTAACGTTTCAGCACGTCAATGTGTTTGATCACCTGCGAACGATGACGAGCAAGGGTATGCAGGCGGACGTCGTAGTCCTTGACCCTGCCAAACTCGCCGGTTGTACTGAAGAAATCAAGCGGGCGTACCGGACATACGGTGATATCAACAGGCTCGGCATGCAGGTCGTCAGACCCGGCGGCATCCTGCTGACGTGTTCCTGCTCCGGCCTGGTCTCAGAGAGAGACTTCCTTTCCATCCTGACCCGTTCCGCCGCAGAGGCCGGGGTTGTGCTCCAAATCTTCAAGATCACGGGGGCTTCATCGGATCACCCCTTTTCTACCATATTCCCGGAAGGCAGATACCTCAAGGCCGTCTTTGCAAGGGTTTTCCCTTTTACAAAAAAGAAAGGACTTTGTGTTACAGAATTATAAACCCTTATTACGTAAAACTGTAACTATCGTTAAGAAAAGGATTTTTATATCCATAAATAACGACCTTTTCTGAACATACTCAGTGTCATACGTTATCCAATCACTGAATTTACCGCTGTCTCTCCCCATTATTTGCCACAGGCCGGTCATCCCTGGCCTGACCGAAAGCCTGATCTCTTTCCATATATCATCACCGACCATTTCCTCGTCTGCCAGAGGTCTTGGTCCTACAAGACTCATCTCGCCTTTTAAGACATTCAGCAATTGAGGTAATTCGTCAAGACTCAACTTCCTCAAAATCCTTCCTAACCGTGTAATTCTGGGGTCGTTTTTCAACTTAAACATAGGGCCATCCATCTCATTTTTGAGTCTTTTCTTTAAAGTCTCAGCATCTTTAACCATCGTCCTGAATTTATACATGTTAAATTCACTTCCGTCCTTACCACACCGTTTCTGCAAAAAGAAAATAGGTCCTTTGCTGTCTATTTTTATCAAAATGGCAATAATGAAAAATAACGGTATAGAAATTACAAGAAGGAGAAAACTACACAGAATATCCAGTAACCTTTTCAAATAATCTTCCATTTAAAAAGTTTTATCTCTGATTAATCGTTTATCGGCCTAAGTCTTCGCCTCGCTAGTTTTTACCATAAATAAGGGTATTTATCAAGAACTTGTTGGTCTACAAAAATGCATATATACTGAAAAAGAATAAAGCAAGCCCTGAAAAATTTGTTATCAGCCTCTTCCGATGGCTTAGCATTACTAACATCGCTCATATTCCTAGAGATTTGACCTATAAGAGGATACGTAATATTAATTGACCTGTCTTTATTTATATGGTAACATTTTAAATTAATAGTTTGTTTTTTCTTACAATCGATACAGGTAATTAATAGACATCTCGTATCGTATCTTGAAATATTACATCAAAAACCAAGGGCTATACTTTGACACTCGTTGAGATACTGGAAAAAAATGCCAAAGAGATACCTGAAAAAGCGGCTATTATCTTTCACGATTCCAGAATAAATTATAAAGAACTCAATGAGACAGTAAATAGATTGGCAAATGGGCTAGTGGAGATGGGTTTTCATACTGGAGATAGGGTTGGCTTAATGCTGCCAAGGATCCCCGAACTCATCATCAGCTTCCTTGCAGTCGCCAAAGCCTGCGGAATAGCAGCGCCAATCAATTTTGAACTTACTGGTGAAGATATTAATACAATTTTACATAGTATTTCTCCCCGGTACCTTATTGTTCACAGTCTGTTTATAGACCTGCTTCCCCCCGATTCACCAATACCTATTATAGCAATTGGAGATTCTTGCAGAGAATGTATACCATGGAATGACGTAATAAAGAAGGGGAAAACGAATAACCTCAAATTTGATATTCAGGATGACGATATTGTTTATCTCAATTATACTTCTGGTTCTACCGGCAGTTCCAAAGGAGCCATAACGACAAACTCCAATATACACTGGAATACTATCGCTTCAGTAGACGCGCTTGGATTGAAGGGCAATGACATACATCTCTGTATGTTTGCGCCGTTTGCCCATCCCCATGAGATATTTGCCCGCCCTCTTTACCTGGGTGGAACAATAGTTATGGTTGATAAGATATATCCCAAATCAATTGCAGAGGCTATATCCAATCACAAGGTAACCTGTATGATGGGACTTGCTCCCGTATATGAAAACCTGCTGGAAGTGCTTGAACACAATACTTATGATCTTAGTTCTTTAAGGATCCCGGAAAGCGGGGGTATGTATACACGCAGTGAGCTTATAGAGAGATTCAGGCAAAAGTTGGGCGCCACGATTATACCGGTCTGGGGAAGCACGGAGACTACAGGAATTGCCATTGCAAACCGGCCTGGTGAACCTATACTACAAGGTTCTGTAGGAAAACCGTGCGCCTCATACGAAGTTAAAATCGTTGACGAAAATAATGAAGAACCCCCGGCCGGAGAGATTGGCGAAATGATATTTAAAGGACCCGCCGTAGTTAAAGGTTATTACAATGATGAGGCAAATGGTCAAACATGTTTTAAAAACGGCTGGTACTATAGCGGCGACCTGGGAATAAAGGACGCGGAAGGCAACTTCCGGCTTATAGAAAGAAAGTCCGGGATGATGAAAGTTGCGGGGCTGAAGGTTTATCCTCAGGAGGTCGAACGGGTATTAATGGACCATCCTGACGTTAAAGAGGTAGCTGTCATTTCTGTAAGGGACAGATTGAGGGGGGAGATTCCAAAAGCTGTTATAGTCACCAGGAAAGGAAGGAATCTGACAGAAAAAGACGTGCTGGTATTTTGCAAAGAGCGGTTAGCCCATTATAAACATCCCAAGATAGTTGAAATCAGAGAATCGCTGCCTAAGATCGGAAGCGGGAAAATAAACAAGAAGGTATTGCAAATGGAGCACGCATGAAGGCACTGGTTGTTAATGCAGAATGGCGACCCAAAAAAAATTACACCATAAGCGAAGAGGAACTATTAAAAAAGAGGGCCATTATTGGAAGCCAGGTATGGAAAAATACGACATTTGAGATAAAAGACATCCCTACGCCAAATCCAAACAGTGATGAAATTCTTATAAAAGTTAAATCATGTGGCATTTGCGGCTCCGATACCCACCTCTATGAAACAGATGAAGAGGGATATATAATCTTTTCGGGTTTAACGAAATTACCGTGTATTATAGGCCATGAGTTCTCGGGAATAGTTGAAAAAGCAGGAAGCAATGTAAGAGAATTTAAAAAAGGCGACAAAGTTGCTGTAGAGAGCATTATGTGGTGCGGCAGGTGTCAGTCGTGTAGGAGTGGATTTCCCAACCAGTGCAAATATATAGAATTAATGGGGTTGAGCGCTGACGGCGCTTTTGCTGAATATGTCACGGTAAGCGAAAAATATTGCTGGAAGATCAATGATCTGGTAAATGTATATCAAGAGGAAGATACCTTTGATATTGGAGCCCTTATTGAGCCGGTAGGCTGCGCCTACAATGGAATTTTTATTGTAGGCGGTGGGTTCAACCCTGGCGCTACTATAGTAGTATATGGTGCGGGTCCTATTGGGCTGGGCGCAATAACCCTGTCAAAAATTGCCGGCGCAAGCCGGATCATAGCATTCGATGTAATTGATGAAAGAGTGAAAATAGCGAGAGATGCAGGGGCTGATTTTGCCTTTAATATAAACAAGTTAGATGGGCATGCACCGGGCGATAAAGTAATGGAAATTACCAGAGGGTGGGGAGCTGACGTACAGGTGGAAGCCGCAGGCGCCGCGCCGAAAACAATTCCGGAGATGGAAAGATCGATGGCTATAAACGGGAAAATAATTTACCTTGGCAGGGCAGCAACATCAACCTCAATGCATCTCGACATCCTTGTATCCGGCGCCAATAAAATCATTGGTGCAAGGGGTCATTCCGGTCATGGCATTTTCCCCTCCATCATTAGACTTATTACCACCGGAAAACTCCGTCTTGAAAAGATGATTACGGCTCGATACGCATTCAATAAAATTATGGAAGCAATAAAGGCCTCTTCTGCAAGAAAAGATGGGAAAATACTGATTAAGATGTAAAAAGCCAGCTTATCACCGGCGGTGGAAACTTTACATAATTGAGTGAAAATATCACGGAGTAATTTTACAGACAGGACTTAAATTAAACCATATTGCTATTCATCGCTAATTATGAAAAAAAACAACTACTATTTGCTGTCAATATTGCCCTTATTAATAAGCCTCTTAATTGGATGCGCTTCAACAGGCATTAAAACAAAAACGAACGCAGCGGAACACAATGAAAACGATGAGAAGATTAACAAGGTAAGGATATCTGAGTTTATTCTTGGAGTAGGCGATACAATTGAAATTTCTGTTTACAGGCAGGAAGACCTCCAAAAGACTGTAAAAATAGATAATTCAGGTAGAATAATGTTGCCTTTAATCGGTGATGTGCAGGCTGCAGGAGTGGGTATTTTCAAACTAAGGGATGAGATAAAGGAAAAGTTATCCAAATATTTAATTGATCCTCAAGTACTTGTTGCAATTAGTACAGTACAGAGTCAGAAGATAATGGTGCTTGGCGAGGTTAATAACCCCGGTATCTTCACTCTGGACACTGATATAGGCATTTTAGAGGCAATATCAAAGGCCGGGGGGACGACAAAAGATGCAAAAATTGCCAATGTGCTTATAATCAGAAGAGGACAGGGTAAGCCTGATGTAATGTCCCTTAACTTGAAAAAGGTATTTAAGGGAGGAGATATCTCCCAAAATCTGCTGTTACAAAACGGGGATATCGTCTATTTACCGAGAGTAACCATTGCGAACGTGAGCCGTTTTTTTTCACATCTGTCAGAAATACTAAGTCCGTTTGTTATGTTTGAAACAGGCGTGGTTCTGTGGCCAGCGGTTAAAGATGTCATGCAGGGAAAAGATTTAACAACATCACCCGTATCAATACCAACGAGATAAAGCCAAGCAGTAACAACGATAACGGGAAGATAATAAGGGGCAAACGATAGTTATCCACGCATTCCTAGGACAGCATAGCCGCAACCAAAGTAGTGCAGATAAGGCAAGTGGCGGGTGGCGGGTGACAGGTGACGTCTTTTCCCGTCACTCGTCATTCGACACGTGTCACTATTTCTAAAAACTTACACAAAAAAGAAGTTTTTACACGGTAATACTATATAGGATTACATAAGAAATTCATGGAAAACGTAAGAAATATCGCAAAAAACACTTTGACGGTTTTTTTTGCAAGAGGTTTTAACTCAACCTTTGGATTCTTATCCACTATAGTACTTGCACGGTACCTTACTGTTGAAGAATTTGGTAAGTTTACGTTTATTTATGCCCTTATTGGTTTTACCGTTTTACTAGCCGATTTTGGAGGTTTTCATGTCATAACAAGAGAGTTATCAAAACATCCGGAAAAAGCAAAAGACATCATAAGTTCAACTTTCATATTAAGGATTTCAATTGCAATACTCCTTTTAGCGTTAGTTTTTCTTACAATTCGCTTTATGAATATAGATTCTTCCACAAAAGCGGCTATTTATATAATTATTATTCCCCAATTAATTTTTTCGCTGAATACAATTTTTGTCGCAGTTTTTACAGCAAATAATCGATTTGGTTTCGATGCCCTCATGCAAGTTGCATCAAGGGGATTGGAATTTTTGTCTATAATTCTGGTTTTAATATTTAATTTCGGATTTCTCGCTTTATTTGTTGCTATTGGAGCATCGTATATAATGAGCGCTGTTTTGGGATCGATTGTGTATTTAAGAAATTATGATGTACCGGTGCTTAGATATGATTCTAAATATTGCAAATACCTTTTAACCGAATCATTGCCACTGGCAATAACGACCTTTCTTTCTCTGGCAATATTCAGGGTGGACATATTTGTGCTTAAAGCGTTGAAAGGTTCTATAGATGTGGCTTTATTTAGTATACCCTATGCATGCATTTATACACTTTCAATTATACCACAAAGCTTTGTTTCCGTTATATTCCCAATTTTATGTAAATTAGACAACATAGAAGAAAGAAATACATTTATTTTTGCCTATAAAAAGGCATTTAAACTCCTCTATATAACAAGTTTACCAATCAGTATCTTATTGATATGCCTTTCAGGGAATATTCTGCAATTTATATTTGGGGCAAAATTTCTAACTTCCGCTATTGCATTAAAAATCATAGGGGCATCAGTCCCATTCCTGTTTCTAATTACACTAAATACTTTTTCTCTGGTTCCTATGAGGAAACAACATCTTGGTACCGTGGGTATCACACTTGCCTTTTTTACAAACCTTATTTTAGATTTTTCATTAATACCAAAATTTGGATATATTGGAGCGAGTATCGCCACCAGCGTAAGCTACGGTATATACTTTATTTTGACGTTTTATTTTATTTTACAAAATCTCGGCCGGCTGAATATAACAGGCACCTTTATCAAACCTGTTTTTGCTGCCGGAGTTATGGCGCTATTTATTATGTATTTTCCTTCTGTAAACCCTTTTATCATTTTACCGGCTAGTATTATTATTTACACATTATCACTAATGATAACAAGGGTGTTCTCTTTTGATGATATCGAATTGGCAAAAAGCATCGTTCGCCCTAACAAAACAAGATATATAGGAAATTGAAAATGAAAGTTACCTTTATTTCTCCCTATTCCGATATCACTGCTTTTGGAGTAAGATGCATAGCGGCCTTTGTTAAAAAGGCTGGTTTTGATGTTCAGTTACTCTTCCTCTCAGATCAGGAATTTGATTTAAAAGCAACGTCAGGCAGTGTGTATCGATTCAGTGAGTCATGTTTAAACCAGATTATTGATATATGCAAAGATTCTCACCTCATTGGTATTTCACTTTTTACCTGTCACTTTGACCGAGCAGTTCAACTTACACAGGCAATAAAGAGCAAACTGGACGTTCCGGTAATGTGGGGAGGTATCCACCCCACCATTAAACCGGATGAATCATTACACTATTGCGATATTGTTTGTTTAGGTGAGGGCGAAGAAGCAGTTGCAGAGCTTTTGGGAAAAATGGAAAAGAAGGAAGATTATTTAAACACAAAGAATTTTTGGTTCAAACACAATGGAAGTACTATTAAGAACGAACTGAGGCCTCTCAAGGAAGATTTAAATACCCTTCCATTTCCTGATTATTCCACCGAAAATAGTCATATCCTGGATAAAAATTCGAACACGATGATCAGGTTGGATAAATCGGCTTTAGAAAGATTTCTTTTTAAAGACCCACTGTCACAAAAACCCTCCTATATGACTATGACCACAAGAGGTTGTCCTCATCGTTGCAGCTACTGCATGTCTTTTCGTGGGATGTATGAAGGACAAAAATATTTACGACGCCGTTCTCCCGAACTTGTCGTGGAAGAAATAGAAAGGATAATAAAGGAGTATGATTTTATCGATGGAGTTCAGATATCGGACGATTCGTTCTTTGTCCTCACCACTGAAGAAATAAAAGTGTTCAGTAAATTGTATAAGGAAAAAATAGGCGTCCCCTTTCGTTGTCTTGGCAGCCCCAGCACCATTACAGAGGAAAAATTATCTTACCTGGTTGATGCAGGGATGTACGAAATCCAGATGGGAATTGAGACTGCCTGCGAGAGAACAAGGAAATTATACCGGCGGACTACCACCAATGAAACCGTATTAAAAGCAGCCCGGAGCATAAACAAATTTAAAAGTTCTGTTACGGCCATTTACGATTTCATTTTAGACAATCCTTACGAAACAAAAGAAGACATTGCAGAAACCCTTGCATTTATTTTGAAACTTCCTCGTCCCTTTCATCTGCAACTTTTCTCACTCATTTTCTTCCCGGGCACGGAACTCTATCATCAGGCGAAAAAAGATGGGTTTATTACTGATGAAGAAAAAGACGTATACAGGAAACAGTTTCAATTTATCCAGATCAGATATTTGAACCTTATTTTCTATTTATTCAATTATGGCGCGCCAAACTTTTTAATTAAACCTTTATTAAATAAGTATATAATTGCCGTTTTTGAAAGGGAATCCGTCAATAGGATCCTAAAAGGGTTAGTTGCGATAATTAAACGCATAAAACGCCTGAAATCCGCATTCAACGTTAAAAAATTACTGAAAAAGAAGGCTGGAGAATCAGGCGCTCATAAGCATATCCTTTACACGAAGTGAATAATTTCCTTTCGCCGGCACAATACGTCTGCAAAGCAGGTCTGATGACGCACATCTTTGCAACTTGAAACCATACAAAATTTAATGTTAGTCTAAATAATATAATTCTACCGCTAATATCCATCATAGGATATTGAATGAGAGCTGCACAAAAGGAGGCAAATTAACTCAATGGAATTTTTAAAAATATGGGAGATACTGTCCAGAAGAAAATGGATATTTATTAGCGCATTTTTAGGGTTTTTGGGCATTGTAGTATTAGGAACAATCCTGATAACCCCTACCTATAAGGCAAAGGCCAAACTCATTATCGAGACATCGGACACCATATCATCCCTCTTATCAAGCCTGGGCACAAAAGGAACTAAAATTGGGGGTGTTATCCCACAAAAGGCGGGCAAAACAGGAGGTGTCGACTATGAAACGGACATTGCTTTAGCCAAAATCAGACCGCTTATTGAGAAACTTATATCTTCACTCAATATAAAAGACAGGCATGGCAACCCAATACGTCCCGATAAACTAACAGAGTTAAGTTTTATCTCTAAATTAAAAAACAAGGTATTGCCCCGTCCTTACATTGAAGTCGATCAATACGAAGATGCAGACATGTTAGAAATAGCCTCCTATTCTCCTAATCCTTCCGAAGCAGCCAATATGTCCAATAAACTCGCTACACTTTATATTGAAGACAGGCTTGAAAGGAAGAGAGAGGAATACAAAGCCGCCAAGATTTTTATCAAAGGTCAGATGAAAGAAGTCAAAGAAGAATATTACAAATCTTTGTCTGCACTGAGCGATTTTAAGGTAAGTAAAAAAACGGTTAACCTGGATACAGAAACTCAGAATTTGATTAACAAAATAGCAACCTTGCAGGGTGAATATGAGGATAATGAGAAAACGATTTTAGAATCGAGACGGAAGATAGCGGATTCTAGCAAAAAACTGAAAGAAATGGAAAAGTTTCGAAAAGAATCAAAGGAACTAACCCGTAGTGACGCTTTAAAATCATTACAAACAAAATTAGATGGTTATTTAATTGATATTGCCCGAAAAAGCATTGAATATAAAAAAGAACATCCCGATTACAAAATATTAGAAAAAGAGATAGAAACAGCTAAAGAACTCATAAAAAACGAGAAAAAAGTCGCCCTTAATAGTGTTAGTATTTCAATAGACCCGATCTATGACGAACTTTCAAAAAACCTGATAGATGCCTATATCGACAAAAATATAGCTATTGCAAAAAAAGGGTTATTGCAAAAATACATCAATGCATATCAGGAGGAATTGCTAAATATACCCCTAAAGCACGCTGAAAATTCCAAGCTCGAATTAACCTTGACCATTAACAAAGATATGTATCAAAATTTGTTGGAATATTTGATGACGGTTAGTATAGCTGAATCAATGACCCTTTCCAATATTCGGCTGATTGAAGCTGCCGTAGAACCTTATAAACCTTGCTTTCCTAGAAGATATTTGAATCTCGCTCTTGGCTTTTTTCTCGGTGTCTTCTGGGGGCTGGTTCTTTCCCTGTTTGTGGAGTACATCGACAATACCATTAAAACGCCTGAAGATATAAAACATATTAAATCCCTAAATTTTCTTGGTATTATTCCCAATACAAAATTACTTAAGGACATGAATATAATATCCACGCTGAATCCCACATTACCAGTCGTAGAGGCATACCGAACGATCAGAAACAGTATACAGTATGCCTCTTTGGACAAACCGATAAAAACAATTGTTGTGACCAGTTCTATGGAATCGGAAGGAAAAAGCTCCATGTCATCAAATATTTCCATCACGTACAGTATGGAAAAGAAAAAGGTTATTTTGGTAGACCTTGATCTAAGAAGACCCACAGCCCATAAATTTTTCAAACTTTCAAACAACAACGGTATTACGAATATCCTTAGCGGCGGTTTCTCCTTAGATGAAACAATTGTGCATACAGATGTTAGCGGTCTGGATTTATTAACCAGCGGTCCTATCACACCCGATCCGAGTAGTCTGATAGAATCGCAAAAACTACGGGATATTGTAAATAAACTAAAAGAAATGTACGATATGGTTATCATTGATACACCGCCGGTAATGGCCGTTAATGATGCAACTGTTGTTGGCAGAATTGCAGATGGTATTTTGCTTGTTATTGAATCCGGGAGAGCGACTTTTTCTATAGTTGATCATATAAAAGAATTATTTACAAAAGCCGGCCTTAACACAATCGGAATTGTGTTAAACAAATTTAAGGCATATGAAGCTGGTTACTATTATTATAATCGCTCCTATTATAAATAGCTGTTTTTCCCATACTGAGTAAAAATGAAAATAAACGATGCAAAATTAATCAGTGCTGTAAAAACAGTTTTCCTTTATTCGGTAAGGTTTATTCTGCCTCATTTACCCTTAAAAATCATTTATTTCATTGGTAATTTTTTGGGCAGTGTAATGTTCGGTCAAAAAGCACGGGTAATTAAAGACGATCTCAAGGCGTTGATTGGCAATATGTCAGAATTTGAACTGGATACGATACTGCGCAATACCATGCAGAACTTCAGAAAAGACCTACTTGAAATCTGGACGTTTCCAAAACTTAACCAAAACAGAATAAACAGAATGTCATATTTTGAAGGGATGGAACATCTTGATAATGCACTTGAAAAAGGGAAAGGGGCAATATTATGCATAACACATTTTGGTTCGTGGAAAATTATCTTACCCGCACTTGGATATAACGGTTATACGGTAAACCAGGTCGCTGCGAATCCTCTAACGTTTGAAAAAAACACAGAAGTGTCTTTTCATAACAAAATTATGAAGATGGAATTGGAAAGCGAATCTTCTCTTCCGGCAAAATTTATCTATCTGAATGAGGGAAAATCTGTCAGACAAATCTATAGAGTATTGGAAAATAACGAGGCAGTGGTAATCTCACTTGATGGGATTGTTGGAGGAAAGCGATTAACAGTGCCTTTTTTACATGGTTCTATCTCACTTTTGACGGGGGGACCGTATCTGTCATTAAGTACAGGCGCCCCATTACTACCGGTGTTTATAGTCAGACAAAAAGATAATAGACACAAAATTACAATTCACGGGGCATTTGCAGACATAAACAACGGAAGCGATAAGGAAACGTACGTCAAAGACTGGATGACAAATTATATCGCCCTATTTGAACAGTATGTTCGAAATTATCCGGAACATTATGCAAGATATCTCTATACCATAAGAAAATATCCACTCCCCGATCTCGGATATATCTTGAAAATCAAAAACACCGATGCAGAAAAGGAATTGGTTCATTTATGAAGGTATTACTTGTACAATCTTACCTTGGACAATGCGATAGTTTCCCCGTTTATCCTTTGGGCCTTGCTTACATAGGCACATCATTACACCATAAAGGTCATGAGGTAGAAATATTCGACCCCAATGTCTCTACCCATCCTTACGATGATTTGCAGAAGCGTGTAGTAAACTTCTCTCCGGATTTTGTTGGTATTTCCCTGAGAAACATTGACAATCAGCACCGTGTAGCCCCCTTTTATCATTACACGTATTTCCAAAATACTCTTAAAACCGTAAAAGAAAGCAATCCCGATGTAAAAATCATTGTTGGCGGAGCCGGTTTTTCGATGTTTGCGGAAAAGATTATGGAAAGAAATCCATCGATTGATTTTGGGATTTACTTGGAAGGAGAAGATAACGTCCCGGAACTTTTGGATAATCTGCATAATCCGGAGTCCGTAAGCGGTATTTATTTTCGGAAAAACGGGAAAGTAACGTTTTCCGGCTTTAGACCGCTGCCTGATTTCAGGAACGAACCTATGCCTAGAAGGGATTTCCTAGATATAACACCCTATTTGAGCCATTTAGAAAGCCTTGGTATACAAACAGTAAGAGGATGCCCTCTTAAATGTACCTACTGTAATTATCCTCAACTCAATGGTAACAGGCTAAGGGCAAGAGATGCAAAGAGTGTTTGCGATGAAATTGAATATTTAATCAAGCAATACCATGTAAACCAATTTATGTTTGCTGATGGAGTCTTCAATGCGCCCTTGAGGCATTCCGAAGAAATTTGTGAAGAAATCATAAAAAGGGGGCTAAAGGTAAAATGGTCGGCATGGATGGAACTTAAGCATATACCGAAGAGTTTTTTGTTGCTGGCTATGAAGGCGGGTTGTGTAGGTATCACATTTTCTCCCGATGGTATTTCACAAAACGCACTTGATGGTTTACAGAAGGGTTTGAAAGAAAAAGACGTAAAGGATAGTTTTGTGTTATTCACAAAAGACGAAGATGTAAAAAATCTGAATGTTACGTACGGTATGTTTATAAACCCGCCGGGCGAGACATTCCTGGGCCTCATTAAAACTATAATATTTTTTATAAAGGGCAAGCTCCTCCTCGCCGGCAGAGGCGGCACATTTATCAATTGGATAAGACTGGAGCCGGAAACCAAAGTCTTTCTTGAAGCAATTGGAAAGGGTGAAATACCAAGAAACCTTGAACTTTTGCCAGACAATCAAAAAGAATTAAAGAAACTCTTTTATAGCAAATCGCCTCTCTGCCATTTAGATTTTCTCATAATCACGATGTTAAAATCCTTAAATATATTCAAATTGTTATTGTTAAAATCAGGCCTTAAAAAGACTCGACGTTTGGAAAGGAAGGGATGAGGATGCAAAAAAAAGACAAGTTGATATATACCCTTCTTTTTTCATGTTTATTCCTGATGTTTTTAGCAAACTTTGACGTCTTTTCTGAAGCGTCAAAAGAGTCGGTTATAGAAAAAGCGCATCGCTTACAAAGGCTAATCCAGGAAAAAGCCGCCAAAGGTCAGGATGTATCAATGGCTTTAGATTTGGATAAAAAGTCACAGTTAGCCGCACAAGAGGGGAACATCGACCTTGTTAACAAGTTATTGAGTGATGCAATAAAAATCTTAGAGGATAACGTTTCTTCTGAAACAACAAAGAAATCGACCTTTGAAGAGAATAAAGCTCCTTCTGAGACAACAAATAAGTCGCT
Source organism: Planctomycetota bacterium (assembly GCA_016873155.1). Classification (GTDB taxonomy): domain Bacteria; phylum Planctomycetota; class Brocadiia; order Brocadiales; family Brocadiaceae; genus Wunengus. The sequence continues at coordinate 14,892 of VGXX01000021.1, forward strand.
TGTTGAAAAAGGAGAACGTTTAAAAAAATTAATTCAGGAAAAAGCTGCCAAAGGTCAGGATATATCAATGGCCTTATATCTAGATAGAAAATCTCAACTAGCTGCAAAAGATGGAAACTTTAATCTCGCCGATAAGCTGTTAAGTGATGCAATAAAAACTCTGGAGGATTTAACAAAAATATTTCCAGCTAAGAAAGTTATCGAACTCCCTGTAAAGGCAGATAAGGTTATTGTTACTGAGGGAGTTCCAAAATACCAAACTGGACAAGAGGTAAAAGAATATAAAGATGCCTTTAACACGAAGACTATACTAGCAAACGATGGAAAAGTAAGACTTGAAATAACCTCAACGCCTATATATATCGAAGAAGTATCTTCAACTACAAAATTAAAAATACATGAAGAATCTCCTTTTGGCGCACATCCTGGTTATACGTATAAAAAAGCAAATATCGACAGAAAAGAATTAAAATGGGTTGGGGCTGGATCTACACTACCGCAGAAATTAGGGTTCGATTATAGCAATTCTCTGGATATAGGTGTTAAATGGAATCGTCCGGAAGTCTATGCGGTATGGGATATAATTCAAAAAACTGACAAAGACATTGAAAAAAGCATTTATGATTGGGAAATAACCGATTACATTTACGGCAGTGTTCCCAAAGGAATAAACATTGTGGCAAATATCGATGTTACCGAAAACAGAATGGTAAGAGGAGAAATGCCATTCCCTAAAACATTCAGATTCAAAACATCATATTTGGAGGAAAAATATATAGCTTTTGTGAAAAAGATTGTTGAAAGATACGACGGCGATGGTATTGAAGATATGCCAAACCTTGTAAATCCAGTAAAACATTGGCAGGTGTTTAACGAACCTGATTTTACACCAAAGGCATGGAAGGAATACGCTCATTTAGTGGAAGTAACTTATAAGGCGGTGAAAGATGCGTGTCAGGAATGTAAAGTATTAATTGGCGGCATGGCTGTACTGCCAGAGTTCCATAATTTTTATACGCCTATACTAAAAACATTTAAGGGGAAATATATTGATATTTTTGATTTTCATCATTTTGGTGAGGCATGGGAATGGCTGGAATATGTGGATATAGTCGACATAATAAAAAAGGGATTGTCTGAAAACGGATATGATAACATTGAAATATGGACAACGGAAACAGGAACACATGGTGGAAAACCTGTAAATTTACGAGAACAAACTGAAAGAGAACAGGCAGAAGGACTTATTAAAAGATACGTTTATGCAATGTCAGTGGGCGTAAAAAAGATTTTCTGGGCATTCGGTATTATGGAGGGTTTTGCAGATAGAAATATCGATTTTGACTATACAGGTTTAATTTACGATGGAAAGGGCTCTGGTGATTTAGGCTATGGCAAAAAAAAACTATCATATTACACTTATAAGATGATGACAGAAAAATTAGAAGGAAGTAATTATTCTAAGATGGAATGCGTGGAACTTGGTGAAAGAATATATGCATATAGATTTAGTAAGCAAGGTAAGTTCATTTACGTTTTATGGTACCATTAAATATATTATCTTGAAATATAGTAACAGATAGAAAAATTGTCATTTTCTAATAATATGCCTTCAATATCGCCTTATTTAAGTCGTTCCCCATAGCTTATATGCAAAATTCACATCTGAAATTATCGACTATAGCCGAGAATATTCAACGCTTTTTGTCTCAGTTACATATCCTAGCAATAATGCCTATAGGCATTATGATGTTGTGTGCTGCAATACTTTCAATCACGAATCCCCTTCTGGCATTTGTTTTGTCTGTCTCATCGATTATTGCACTATTTTTTGTCTTGAAACATGAATTACCATATTATTTACTGATAGTTCTGTTACACCTCACAAATATTTTTTTTGTAATTCAAGGAAGTATTTACGTATATTCGATAAGTGAGTTGTTTTCATTTTTAATTCTTCTTTTCTGGTTTTTCTCGCGCGCTGCGAAATTTACTACACCGTATAGAAGAACGCCATGTGATATACCCATAATAATGTTTATTAGCCTGGCATTGTTGTCACTGTTATGGACTAATGATTACGAAAAAGGAATATATCAATGGATAAGGCTTTTTTCCGGGATCTGTATTTTTATAGTAACAATATCAACAATAAACAACTATAGGATGTTAAATATCGTTGTTTGGATTATTATCGTTATGGGATGCATTAATAGCATTTTGTGTTTTTTATCAATCCATAGTTACCCTGATTACACTTATGCTGAGTTTGAAAGTTCTAACTATGGGCTAATTCTAGTTTTCAACGATACAAACGTAGGTAAAAGAGGACATGCTTTCTCCCATCCATTGACTACAGCCTGCTGGCTTAACTTTGCATTGATACTATCGTTTGGTAAATTCATAATGTTAAAAGGTAAAAAAAAGATAATTTTAGCTGTGCTTATATTTTTTATGCTAACAGGGCATATGACCACGCTAAGCAAAGGCCCACTATTAGCATTGATTTGTGGAATTATTTTTTTGTTTTATTCTTTCAAGCCAATAAGAAAGTTTTTTTTTACCAGCATAGCTGTTTTAATTCTTGTTATTATAGTCTCTTTCTTCTTGTCTAATATTACGCAATTAAAATGGTCTCTTAAATATACAGCACGGCAGATGTCAGCCAGTGAAAGTTTCACATCTACTGACAGCAGAAAAAATTGGTGGAAACAATCTACTTCCAAAAGCATCGAAAATTATGGTTTAGGGGTAGGATTAGGGGGGATATCACAGTATTTAAGGCCATATGCACCTCATCCTCATAGTGTCTTTGTTAGCGCTTTTGGAGAGCTCGGTTTTTTAGGGTTGGGGTTACTGATCCTGATATATTCCCTCGCATTCAAAAATTATATGATAGCACTAAAACAATGTAGAAATGAATACTATAGACTTATTTTACTATCTTACATAGGTGGCTTTGTTACACTCATTTTTTATATCATTACCGATTATGAATACAGTACAAATCTTCTATGGTGGTATCTTGGTTTTGGTTTCGCAATATCTAACTTAGCGAAAGCTGCACCGTCTGAACACACAGATGAAAGCCTGCCCGCTGCAATAAAAGGCAACTCACCCATCTGAAAAATAATGGGAAGGATTAAGTATTGTATAAATTTGTAAATAAAAAAACTAAAGTAATTGTCTTTGTAATCGACATAATAGGGTTTGTTATATGGGCAATTCTCCATATATTTACCCCAAAGAAAATAATGGGGAAAAGACCAATACCTGCGCACCCTAAAAAAATATTACTCATCCGTGCGGATTATATCGGAGATGTTATCCTTACAACACATACGCTAAGCGGCATCCGAAAAAGATTTCCTGAATCTCATATAACATTTTTAGTTTCATCAAAGTCCCGGGAAATTCTTGATGGAAATCCATATATCAACAATATTATCACTTACGACCCACCGTGGTTTTTTAAAAAAAGTTTTATGCAGGCGTTTCGTGAATATCTCAATATCTTGTTTTATATTAAAAGACAAAAATTTGACCTTGCTGCCGATTTCAGAGGCGACGTTAGAAATATCTTATTTCTGACGGTTTTTGGTGGAATTCCTGATAGGGTGAGTTTTGCCTCATCCGGCGGTTGGTTTCTTTTAACTTCAATCGCAAGGTATCCAGCTTCTCTTCATGAATCTGAGTATCATACCCTTATTGCCGAAACGCTGGGAGCAGATATAGATAAAGGAGTATTGCCGGAGATATATATTGGAGAAAACGAAAGAACCTTTGCAAAAAACTTCCTCGATAGTCATAATATAACAAATAACGATATGGTTGTCGTTATTCATCCAGGGGCAAGACTACCTTTAAAACAATGGCCTTTGGAAAGATATGCAGCGGTAGGAAAATTTTTAATAGCAGAGTATGGAACCAAGGTCATACTTACGGGCGCATATAATGAATTATTATCTGTTAATAAAATCAAATGCTTAATAAACAATGAAAATGTCATTATTGCAGCGGGTGTAATCAACTCCCTTAAACAACTAAAAGCCCTTTTTGAAATGTGCAGCCTTTTTATCGGCACAAGCAGCGGGCCGTCACATTTAGCAGCTACTGCGAATTTGCCGACCGTTGTCATCTCCGGGCCTGAATCTGCTTCCCAGTGGCGCCCTGTTGGAAACAAATATATTATTATTAGAAAAGATTTCCCTTGTAGCCCGTGTAATGAAAAACGCTGTACCGCAAAGGAAAATTGTATTGAATCAGTTAAAGTTGAAGACGTAATACACGGAATCCGTACATTATTAAATTTCACGGCAAGAAAAGAAAAACAAACAATATCACAAGGTATCTGAAAAACGGAAGGATGGTGTGCAAATATGCTGAGACTGGACGTTTTACGGGCATATTCCCGAAATGATGTGAGAGATGGATTGTTCAAAACACTTGAGGGTTATAAAGACCTGCTGCCCGCGTCGAAGACTGCAAAAATATTCCTGAAACTCAACCTCAACAGCAACATGAACGCCTTAACAGGAAACACCACAGACCTCAGGGTCATTGCCGCGGTAATAGAATTTTTTAAGGAAAATGGATACTCACAGATAACCATTGGAGACGGGACGAACAGTGGCTTTTACAGAAACAATATTAGCGTGATCTCCCGTCTGTGTATCGACAAGCTGGCAAAATATTATGGCGTGAAGGTGTCCGACCTGAACTATGCCGAACCGGTAGAAATAAAATTGGAGAGCGGGATCAAGGTAGGGATTGCAAAAGAGTGCCTGGAGACGGATTTTTTTGTCAACATGCCAAAGATAAAGACCCATTTCGCAACCGGTATGAGTGTGTGCCTGAAAAACATGGTGGGGTGCCTTGTGGGGCAGGAAAACAAGAGGAAAATACACGTGAGGAAAAACCTTGCCCAGAATATTGTGGACATTACCAAGGTTGTAAAATCCCACATCCATATCGTTGACGGCCTCATCTCCATGGAAGGTTTCGGGCCAACCCGCGGCACCCCGATAAGTACGGGACTCATCATGGTCGGCGCCGACCCCTACCTTATAGACCTCGCATGCGCCAGGGTTGCCTCCTTTGATTACCGGAAGGTGAGCACCCTGAAGACTGCCGAAGAGACGGGCATTATAACCGGCAAGTATCATACATTCGTGGCAGACCTGAATCTATCTGGCCTTGTAAAAAAATTTAAAGAACCAAAAACAAATCCCCTGGTGGCCTTCATCCACCATCCAAAGCGACAGAAGTATTTCCTGGCCGTACGAAATACGGCGTTGTTTAATTACTTATGTTCCCTAAAATTTATTGAAAATATTCTGTACCGGACGGGACTCAGACAGGATACCTATATAAACGCAGAGATGGTATTTAACGGGTTTTCGTTGAATAAAACGCTCTGTAAAAGCGGGTGCACAAGGTGCAGGGATTATTGTCCTACGGGATTAAGACTTCCTGATGTAATCGAAGATCGGGACAAAGGCTGCATCGAGTGTCTCTACTGTTTCCAGGTCTGTCCCACAAAGGCCATTGGATTCAAAGGAATACTTGGATTTGTAGCAGAACAGTTACGGCAATACGATGAAATCACAAGAAAGGTTGCCTGATAAAATAATTATAACATACAAAGGAATATGCAAATGAACAACCGGTTACCCGACGAAAGGGTTACAGTAATCATAGGTGCAGGTATAACAGGTCTGACCGCTGCCTACACTCTCGCCAGCGCTGGGGAGAAATGTGTGCTTCTTGAACGAGCAGACACCGTTGGAGGAGATTGCCGCACCTATATATTGGATGACATAACTTTTGATCTCGGCCCTCACGTTTTGTTGTTAAATCCAGACCTGGAAGCCGATAAATTGTTATTAACACTGCTGGAAAATGAAGAAGTTATAAGGAGAAAATGGTGCGTTGCCTTTCATGCAAAGGGGAAATTCTGGGAATTCCCCCCAAGCATAATGCATCTGCCATTTTATCCAAGGGAATATATACGGCAAATGGTTTTAGCCAGATTCCGGAAGAATACGACAAAAACCTCTCCTGTAAATTCACTTCAGCGCTTTATTGAGGATAAAACAGGTCCTTCTTATTATAACGACCTGTTTTCTTCGTTTGTTTTGAAAAAAACCTGCATGTCAGGCGACAAAATTCACCGTGACTGGTTTTGGAGGACTGACCGGGATATTGAGAATCGTAAAGAAATTCCTAAAAAGGCAATACGTTTAAAATCCTGGTATTATCCGGTCAAAGGGTTTGAAGCAATACCGCAAAAACTATGGGAAAAATATCGTCTTGCGGGTGGGGAAACAATCTGTAACTGCGGCCCTGTGTCTTTTGAGAAAAAAGAAGACCGTATCGAAAGCGTAAAAACAGGAGAAAGAACATTTCCTGTAAAAAATGTAATTTGGACTGCATCGGTAAATGAGCTAAACAATCTCCTGGGCGCCGATATTCCTCCAGTTAAGTATTTGGACACCTTGATTATCTGCCTGACTTATAATCGAAAAGAACGGGTTCCCCGTCGTTTTGTTTATACCTACCATCCACAGGAAGATTTAATTTTCAACCGAATCTATTATCCCGATCATATCTATGGCGAGAAAAGCCTTCCTGATCGGGAGGGTATTTGTCTTGAATTAAATGATTTTGCACATTTACAAAATATTTCAGATAACGAAATAATTGATCGGGCTGTTAATGATGTGGAAAAATTGGGGCTCTTCAGGAAAAGCGACCTGCGTCACCAACGTCTCTTCTGGCTAAAAGAGTGTATGCCCGTATACGAACTCGATTATGAGGTGAAATTGAAGGAGACATTTAGCGTAGTACACCATTATAAAAACTTATATTCAGTCGGTCGCAAGGGTGGGTATTTTTTCTGCCAAACACCAGCCGCAGCGAACCAGGGACTGAAAATAGCAAAGCATTTACTGCATGAGGAGGTAGCAAATGTCCCTAATTAATCTTGACCTGGCAACCAGGGGAATGGATTCATCTGCCCGCTGGAAAATATTAAAACGTCATGTTTTTTCTTTTTTAAGGCACATGACTTTGAAGAAATTTGTCAATTTCTGCCATGCGGAAATAAGCAGAATAATGAAGAAAGAGGCGCTCAAATCCTATCCCTATATTTTAAAAATTGAGTCTACAAACATCTGCAACCTGAGTTGTGCCTACTGCTATGATGGCAGAAGGATGTCGGTTCCTGGTGAACGCCCATACGGGAGAATGTCCTTCGACAATTTTAAGAAACTTATTGATGAAGTAGGCGCGTATGTGTTCAAGATCAATCTCTACGGCTTTGGCGAACCGTTACTTTTTCCTGAAACACTGGAAATGATTCAATATGCCAGTAAAAACAACATCGGTATGAGCATATCATCGAACCTGAATTTTAACGACCCTGACCTTCCGAAACGCATTGTAGAGTCCGGTCTTGAGGTCTTGATCTTTTCCTGTCACGGAGTCACCCAGGAAAGTTACAGCAAATTTATGGTGAAGGGCAACATGCAGACGGCTATGGAGAACGTCAAAAAGATTGTCGAAGAACGCAAGCGGGTTGGGGCTTCTACGCCATTCATAGACTGGCAGTACTGCGTTACAAAATTTAACGAAGGAGAGATGGGTATGGCAACTGCCAGGGCTAAAGAGCTTGGGGTTGATCAGATACGATTCTTAAGGCCGTTTATACCGCATGATGCTGGTGAAGAATGGCTCGCTGATTTTTTCAGAGAGGGTGAACCGGTTGGGTCGCAACAGCATAAACCGGGTTGTACATGGCCATATCGCTCTGCCTATATAAATTATGACGGCGGGCTTCTCCCCTGCTGTCAAGATGTCCGGCTGTTGGTCAACGATTTTGGCAACGTTTTTATATCGGGATTCATGAATGTTTGGAATAACGAGAATTACAGGCGCAGCCGCCGCCTGATCGCCAACCCAACAGATAAAAACATCGCCTGCCACACGATTTGTTCAAGGTGCACTACCATTGGTACGGCGAATAACAAAGAAATAAACAAGCGGAAAATAACAGCCTCGTCTCAATTAACAAAAGGAAATATTTAGTGCGCATTTTATTACTTAACCCACCATTTCTTGCAAAATTTTCCCGCCCGCAGCGCAGCCCTGCCGTCACCAAAAGCGGAACTCTGTACTTTCCCCTGTGGCTGGCCTATGCTACAGGAGTTTTAGGCGAAAACGGATTTAACGTCGACCTGATAGACGCCCCGGCAGATAACTATTCCATTGACGATGTCATCGAGAGAACCAGAAAGTTTCAGCCGTCCCTCATTGTCCTGGATACCAGCACGCCAAGCATCTATAACGATGTTGCCGTTGCCGGCCAATTGAAAGAACTATGTCCGTCATCTTTTATAACCCTTGTAGGAACCCATGTATCAGCGCTTCCTGACGAAACCCTGAATATTGACAAGAGGATCGATGCCGTAGCGCGCTACGAATACGACTACACCATCTTAGACCTCGCCAAAACCCTTAAAACTCAGGGGAATTTGAGAAATGTATCCGGGCTGAGTTTTCGCGAAGGCGATGGTATTACTCATAACCCTGGAAGAGCATATATTGAAAACCTGGATGAGTTGCCGTTTGTAAGCAAGGTCTACAAAAAATTTCTTAGAATAGAAAATTACTTCAATCCCAACGCCCTGTATCCGATGGTGACTATCACCACGAGCAGGGGATGCCCGTTCCCGTGCACCTTCTGCGTCTACCCGCAGACCCTGATGGGACGAGGATTCCGGGTAAGAAGCGTGGAAAATGTGGTTGCAGAGATGGAATACATTGTAGAAAATTTCCCGCAGACGAAGGCCGTCTTTTTTGAAGACGACACCATGACCGTCAATAAAAACCGGTGCAAGGAACTGGCTGAACGCATACTCCAAAAAAGTGTAAAAATTTCGTGGACGGCCAATGCCCGGGTGGGTCTGGATTATGAGACGATGCGGGCTATGAAGAAAGCCGGCTGCCGCTCTTTTTGTGTGGGATTTGAGAGCGGGAGTCAGAAGATTCTGGATAATATGAAAAAGAAGTCCAAACTGGAAGAGATGGAATCTTTTATGGCAAGCGCCAGGAAGGCCGGGATATTAATTCACGGCTGCTTTATGGCCGGACTGCCAGGCGAAACGAAAGAAACCCTCCAGGAAACCCTTGAATTAGCCAAAAGGCTCAACCCCGATACCGTCCAATTTTATCCCGTTATGGTCTATCCGGGGACAGAGGCGTATGCGTGGTACAAGGAACACGGACTTATCAGCACCTCTGATTACAAACAGTGGATTACCCCGGAAGGGCTTCATAATACCGTCATCAGCACGGATACCCTGTCATCAGAAGAACTCGTCAGATTTTGCGACCATGCAAGGCGGTCGTTCTACCTAAGACCCTCTTACCTTTTTTATAAAGCAAAGCAAATGCTCCTTTCACCCAGAGAAATAAGAAGGACTCTTAAGTCTGCACGGACATTTTTCAAGTATCTTATTAAAGGGTCCGATTTACCAGAAAAGGCATAAATACCCTATCCAAAAAATATTTAATAACTACATTAAAATGGATATATGAGTATCCCGGATCATGATAATATAAAGAAATGGGCAGGCTGGTTTAGAACGCTTCCGACACTATGGAAATTTATCACTGTAGTAATTGTGTTAATTTTATTTGGTGGGTTTTTTTATTTCCAGTATATGAAATTACCTTCCCTGCAGAGAGATATAAATGACCTTCAAAAAATAAATACATCCCTTAGCGAACAAAACAAAGAACTCAAAACAGAAATAATGTTACTTAGAAAAGAGAATGAGGGATTAAGAGAAACTGTTGCTCCTTTAATTCGCCAAGCAGCAAAGGAATTTCCAGGTGAAGAAATAAACACTTCTCTTAATAAAATAATAGAACGAATGGAAACTGAAAGCCCATACAAAAAACCTATTGCTACTTTAACTGCAACCGTTGAGGTTTTAATAGAATCGAATGAACAAATTAATGCCCACTTTATGGACAGAGGTGGCTTTTTGGCATTTGCAAAGGGAACTGAACCATTACTCATGACTTCTTCTCATGAATCGTGGGGCAGACAAACTGGACAAGGACAAGTCTTTTATAGCGGTATTTTCAGTCTAAACGCAACAGATTCCGCAGTTGGTCGTCCCTTGTTTTTTCTGAAAGATGTAGAATACATCCAGATTGTTTTTGACAAAATAGCACCAAAAAGTAAGGTAATCAGTGGTAGGGCCATTTGTATTGTTAATAATTTAATCCGTTTTGAATTCGTTATACCACCGCAAGAAACAACCAATAATATGATATTCATCCGTGATTTAAGTCAATTTCATCAGTTATTAAAGGAATCTGGTAACTAACCAAATATCCCAATATTATCGGAGATATTACAATTATTCCAAATGTTTGATTCAGGCTGTAAGCCTGAACCGGCATAAAATAACAAAGGTAGCAGATGAAGAAAATGTTGTATAAATATGAGATGGTAAGCTATATTAAACTATATTAATTTATCTTTTGTAGCCTTTGAATACAAACGGGGAGGATAAAAAATGCAAAACCAAGAAATATTGCAAAGAATTTCGTCTGACCCTGACATTTGTCATGGCAAGCCGTGCATTAAGGGGACAA
>VGXX01000022.1 GCA_016873155.1 Planctomycetota bacterium
AAAGCATATTCGTAACATACAAGGTAATACAATCAAGATAAACAACTCCCACCTTTTCATCCAGATTTGGTATAATCCTGTCCACATGAAAAGGGGCTTCAATGGTCTTCCAGTTAAATGGACGCCGAGCACGATGGATTTGAATCCGTTCGCGCATCTCTTCATCCTTAACCTCTGCGGTCGCAATATAAACAACGTCCTTGTACTTCCTGGCAAGATCTTCTGCAAAGGCAGATTTGCCGCTGCGTGCGCCGCCGAGAACAAGGGTCATTTTCGCCATATCATATGCCTTCAAACTTACGCATCGATCTCAAGATATGTACAAGGTTTATCCGATTGCCTAAAAATGCAGTCGGAACAGATAACCGCTGATTAATAACGATTCCACGGAAATAATGAAAAACTTGAGTAATCGCAAATACCATCTGTGCGAGCCTTATTTTCTCTTTATACATTCTCCTGCCCACGTTACAATCTTTTCGGCAAGCTGTATTGCATTATCTACTTCAGATTCAGTTATTTCTTCCCAATAGCCCGGATAACGGGCTTCGACCGCATACGGTGTCAAAACGCCAACATCCAGCATTTCTTTCGGCATCGCTATCCCGTTCCTGTTATGGATGTCAACGAGTTCTTCCAGATCATGTGTCAAAGGGAAATCAACCTTATAACATAGAAGAACGGCCTTAAGAGACTTTTCGACTGCCTGCTGGGCATGAAAGCAAATTTGCTCATGCAGAACCTTGCCATTGTCTCGTCCAATCTGAGCAAGTGTCAAATCGCTGCGAGCATGGATTACCCACTCTTCGGGAGATGCTGGTAAGCGTTCTTTATCAGGAGGATTCATAAACAACTTTTCCACATTTTAAAGCTTCCCTATAAATCAAACCCGGGACATTTGCTAATTCTTTCAGTTTGCTTTCTCGCACGACTAGGATATCCATAGACATGATAATCCCCTTCAAGGCACGGCGAATACGTATACTCTCCTGCCTTGTGTTTTTAATGTCATCGCCGGTTATGACAAGAATATCCAAATCGCTGGACTTATGCATATCTCCATGAACAAAAGAACCGAAAAGAATTACCTTTCGAGGCTGACTTATCTCAATAATCTTCTGGATAACCATTTGAACTTTTTGAGGAGTTATTTCCCATAATACACTCATATTACACCTCTAACACAATCCCTGAATCAATATTTCCAACATTTCATTCAATTAACCAAGTAATAGAAGGCTCAATAAAAACATGAGTTCAGCGATTTCATTGGTAGCTCCCAGAGTGTCCCCCGTCATCCCTCCAATTTTCCTTTTAATATACCAAATCCAGACCAGGGTGAAAATAATAATTATTGCAAATATTGTGAATCCACTCAGGCCGTAAAAATACCAAAACAAGCATATCGGAAGGAGCGATGTATAAATCACGTGTCTTCGTGTAGTTCCTCCCAGAATAAAACTTCCCGTACCAGATTCGCTCCTGGCATATTGAGACAGCCCCGCGGCGCAGACCTGCGCCCATCTCCCCACAACCGGCATTAATAGCAACGCAGTACATTTATTTATCAGAATAGGTGAGATGAAGCAGGACATGCATTTTACGCAGGAACCAAAAGGCGCATTATGTATTGTAGAAATTTCCCCAATGCTATGGAAGCTAAGGTATTTGAGTCCGAGCAAGCAGATTAGTCCAATAGCGCCGAAGCTGCCTATACAGCTGTCCTTCATGATTTCCAGCCGTTTTTCCTTATTCCAGCCGCCCCAGACGCCGTCGCAGGTGTCGGCAAGGCCGTCAAGGTGTAATGCCCTTGTAATGACAATAAATACAAGGATAATCAGGGCGTCGGTAATAATAGGCGGGAAAAGGAAATGGAGTGGCAAATATGCCAATGACAGGAAGCCGCCAATACACAAGCCCACAATGGGAAACCAGCAGACGACAGCGCCAAAATCCCTTGGTTTTATTTTATTTTCCCTGTCAATAGGAATGATGGTAAGAAATTTAAGCGCCCACAAGAAATTGTTCATTTTATGAGCTTATAAATTTTGACAAAAACTGTCAACATGAATTTCAAGGTTGCCCACGAAAAGACGCGAAAGCAGCGAAATTTTTTTCGTGCTTTTTCGAGTATTTCGTGGATAATCTGTTGTCGCCGAAGGTCTAATTTTTCCTATATCTATACAGGTATCAAACTGTGCGCATATTCCGTAATGCAATATTCATCTGTCTTTCCACTTTCTCCTGGCTCGCGCCTCTCTACCCCGAAACCGTTCTGTCAGATAGTGTACAGTCCATTATCAATTCCAGCACATTCACCAGGATTCAGAAACCCCTCACAGTGCACACTGACAAAAAGAGCCTGGAATACTTTATAGAACACGTTGAAGAACTTACAAAGCATGGAAGAGATTTTAACCGAAAAGAGTTGATACTTGAGGTTAAGGGCAATGGTAAGTATGGCATACAGATGCCGTCAAAACACGTCACCGGAGAGTTTGCGCTTGTAGAACGGCAGCCAAACAAAGCAATTTATGCAGGACACGGCAATGCCCGTGTGTTTTTCAGCTTCTCAGGCTCAATTGTACTGGAGATTACCTACGACACCAAACAAGATAAAAAGGAATATTACGAAGAAGTAAAGACTGCCGTCCACTTGAAATTCGACAATGCCATTCTTGGATTCCTTGCAAAGGCGACAAGCCCTGTAGTAATTCCCAAACTGGATAAACTCATCTCCAAATTTTCAACAAAGACCAAAAAAGTGGTAGAGGCTGCCTACGCAAATAAGAAAGGCACGAATAAATAAACGTTATAATCCTTACAATTCTCTCTTGTGACTATTGAAGCGCCTTTCCTTCCATATCTTCCGGAACTTTAACACCCATATAATTCAATATCGTCGGTGCAACATCGTATAGAGTTACACCTTCACGTCTCACTCCAAACTGACTCCTGCCGTTTCGCATGATAAAGATACCGTACTGGGAGTGGTTTGCATCATCGGGACCGGTGTCGTTCTCGCTTGCCCATATTGTCCTGTTCCCTACACTCCCGATGGATCTCCAGAAGAGGTCTCCATAATACACAATCAAATCGGGTGGTATGCCATTACATTCCGTGTAAATATCTTCAGGTTTAAAGACCTTCGTATTAATATTCCTGCCATTCTCATCCCGCAAATCTTCTAACTTTCTTATCAACTCGTTCCGAAAATGCTCATAGTGCTGCGGCGCAATGACTCCCCTCGGTTCCCGGCCTTTTACATTCATAAAAATTCGGCCGTAATATCCGCCCTCACCCCAAACCGTCGTATTTTCCCAGTCAACGATAAGCTTGTTAAACGGCGTGCTTTCAGCAGGATACTGTACCAGCTTCAGGTAGCCATTCTGGATAAGCCATTCATTGATGCATATACCCCCAACCATCTTTTTTGCCCCGTGATCGGAAACAATAAGAACGAGGGTATCGTCACTTAATAGCTTCAGGGTATCACCGATTTCTTCATCCAAGTACTTATAATAATTCAGAATGGCATCCCGATATTGAGAACCCGATATATACTTAGGATGACCCTCGTCAAAATATTTCCAGAAGGCGTGGTGAATCCTGTCGGTACCCATTTCTACAACCATAAAGAAATCCCATTCTTTGGAACGAATAAAATGTCTGGTTAGCCTGAACCGTTTCTCCGTCATATCATAGATTGTTCTTAAAATAGGGTCTTTATTATCGCTCCGAAACTCCCCGACATCGAGGATATAACCATTTGAAACAGACTCCACCTCGGCTTTCAATTCGTGTGGATACGTATAATCACACTTCGTATCGGGGGTCATAAAGCACGTTACCATACATCCATTGACGGGACGTGGTGGATAAGTCATGGGTACGCCAATCACCACAACTTTTTTCCCCATTTTTGACAGTATATCCCAAACGCTATCCTGATGAATGGTGTTTGAATTTGCAAATGATAGTCCCTCATAGTCGTAACCCGACCGATTTCTAAATCCATATAATCCCAACCTGCCGGGATTGGCGCTAGTCATCATAGACACCCATGCCGGACAGGTGATAGCCGGGATGGTACTCTTCATCGCACCATAGACACTATTAGAAACAAGGCGTTTTATATTGGGTAGCTGGTCTAACCATCTATCAAACAGGAGTTCCGGTGGTATAGAGTCCAGTCCCAATACGAATACCTTTTTCTTATTAATAACCATAATTATTCTACAAATGAGGATGCCAAATCCGAATTGAAGAGAATTGTTTTCCTGGAAATATATGCTGTTTTGATATGATTCTAAAGAATCGGGGGGGATTACCTTCGACTATGCCTTAATAGTAAAAGCCCGCGATCGGAGTCGAACCGACAACCTCATCATTACGAATGACGTGCTCCGCCAATTGAGCTACGCGGGCAATAACTTAAACAGTGAGATTATACTAAAATTTTTGGTATTTACAATAATTAATTTACACAAGAATACCCCTCACCCAGACCCTCTCCCACAAGGGGCGCGAGACCTTCCCCTTCCTCCCCCTTTAACCCCCTCAAGAGGGGGACAGTGGGAGGGCGATATATTTTAAGTATCTGTCGTAACCACTCTGTACTGCAAATTTATAAAGCCTTGCTTTCCCCATTTACATGAGGACAAGTTTTAGCAAAGATTTTTACCTCCCCTTTGTCCCCTCCTTGCGAAGGAGGGGATTGAGGGGAGGTTAATTTGGTTGTGGCTTTGCCACGCTGTGTATCTCCAATACCTGGTCAAGCAAGTTCGGCAAGGCTTCTATTGAAAGCATTGTTGCGGCATCAGAAAGCGCCTTTTCTGGGTTTTCGTGCACTTCCAGGAACAAACCATCGCATCCCGTTGCAACAGCGGCTCTGGCGAGTGGCATAACCATATTTCTTTCGCCTCCGGAAACACTTCCCTGACCGCCGGGCAATTGAACACTGTGTGTGGCGTCATAAATCACGGGATAGCCTGATTCACGCATAATAACTAACGACCGCATATCGCTGACCAGATTATTATATCCAAAACAAGTGCCCCGTTCCGTTAATAAAATCTGTTCATTCCCCGTGATCTGTACTTTTTCGATAACTGCCTTCATATCCCAGGGCGCCATAAATTGTCCCTTTTTTATATTGATCGGTTTGCCTGTCTTTGCAGCAGCCAGAATTAAATCTGTTTGACGGCAGAGAAAAGCAGGTATCTGGATAATATCGAGTGTTTCCGATACGATTGGAATTTCTTCTTCACTATGGACATCTGAAAGTATCGGCAAGTCCAACCGTTTTTTAATATCAGCTAAAATCTTTATACCTTCCTTGACGCCAGGTCCACGATACGAATTGACAGACGTCCGATTTGCCTTATCATACGACGCCTTAAAAATAAAAGGAATCTTTTTTGTCTGGAAAATGGTCTTTAATTTCTCTGCTAGTTTCAAACAACCTTCATGGCTCTCTATGACACATGGGCCTGCAATGAAGGCTAACGGCAGTCTTTGACCTATAGCCAGATTTCCTACGTTTACAATTTTAACTTTTTGAGTAAGCATAAATAAACAATCTTGCGCAAACAATACGGGGATACAGCAAAATAAGATAAAGTAATATAAATAACAATTCGAGATGTGTCAATATAATATAAATATACTAAAAATGGGTTGCTACCTCTTTGTTCTGTGTGTAAAATAATGACCTGTGTTTTCGCACGCATTCATTCATAAATATGAGGTGACATACATGAAGAACAAGATAGTTGTATTTGTATTTTTGTTGTGTGGAATATCTTCCACTGCAGTTGGGCAATTTTACGATTACGATACCCCTGAAATTCGGCTCAAATCAGGTTTACCGAGCGTATTTGCCGTAGAAAGCGTCCGGCAAATAACGGATGCAGAGCAGGAGTCCGTATTAAATATCAGTGTTATGGTAAAGAAAGGAAAGATTGAGTCTGTCAGCAGAGAGGGGGGATGCTGGGTCGTTACCGTAAGAACCAGCAGCAAAGAAGCCTCAACGTATTTGATAAAGGACAGTCAGTTCAAGATTGTAGGAGAAGAATCGAAAAAAGTCATCGTTAACGCCATTCACTGGAAAGACGGAAATTAAGGGCATATGAAGGTATATTTTATAGGCGCAGGCCCGGGAGACCCTGAGTTAATAACGATTAAGGGATTCAAGGCTATCCAACGGTCAGAATATTGCATTTATGCCGGTTCTTTAGTAAATAAAGAATTACTTAATGCCCTTCCGTCCCACGCAAAGATATACGATTCTTCCGATATGCGTCTGGAAGAAATGGTGGTTGTTTTTGAAGAAGCATTTAGGCAGAATGCTGACGTTGCAAGGATACACTCGGGAGACCCATCAATTTACGGCGCAATGCAGGAACAGATGCATGCACTGGACGAACTGGGAATTCCTTATGAGGTTATTCCCGGAGTCAGTTCCTTTGTTGGCGCCGCAGCAGCTTTAAAACAAGAGCTAACTCTTCCCGGAACCACACAAACCATTGTGATTACCCGCATGGAAGGGAAAACCCCCATTCCCGATAAAGAACACCTCGGTAAACTGGCAACCACTACTCCTACAATGTGTATTTTCCTGAGTATCGACAAAATCGATGAAGTTGTGAAAATACTCATTCCGCATTATGGTAAGGACTGCCCCGTGGCCGTTGTGTATAAGGCAACCTGGCCTGACCAGAAGATTGTATGCAGTAAACTTATTGATATTGCTGAAAAGGTCAAGCAGGAATCGATTAAAAAATCAGCGCTCATCATTGTCGGATGGGTATTCGAAAAAGAGTTTAAAAGGTCTGTATTGTATACTCAGGATTGGGAAAAAAGCTAAAAATCCCCGGCATGGTTGGTTGTTTCTGATTACGAAAATGAGTATTCCAATATTCAAGACCTCTTTGCAGAACAATTCCGGGAAAAAATATTTATTGAAAAAATCCAGAAAATACTTGATTCAGGAAGTCATTTAATGTATTCTAACCCAAGAAAATAGCACATTTGATATATCGTACTCATATCACGTAAACCATTTTTATGAAAGGAGGATGTTGAATGAATAAGCAGGAATTGGTTGAAGTTGTGGCAAAAGAATGTGAGGTATCAAAGGCTTGCGGGGAAAAAGCGGTAAACGCCATTTTGGACGGTATAAAGAATGGCGTTAAAAAGACTAAAGAAGTCCGCTTGATTGGATTTGGCACTTTTTCAGTAAGAACCAGGAAGGCACGGAAAGGGCGCAATCCTCAGACAGGAGCCGTGATTAATATCAAGGCCAGCAAGACGGTAAAATTTACCCCGGGACAAGATTTCAAGAATGCTGTAAACAAATAAACAGTTCACATTGAATATATAACAAAAAAGCAGGCTTTAAGGCCTGCTTTTTTGTTTGTTTCTCATTTCTTCAGTAACATTCACCACATTACGTTTTTTCCGAGGACGTCTCCACTGGTTCCAGGGTTTGTTGTCTGCGAGTGACTCTGCGTTCATTTTCAGTAAGGAGCTTCTTCCTCAACCGGAAGGTTTTGGGTGTGATCTCCACCAGTTCATCATCCTCGATATATTCTAAGGCCATTTCAAGTGAAAATTCTCTGGGTGGAGGAAGTTTGATTCCCTTATCCGCAGTAGCGCAGCGAATATTGGTCGCCTTTTTAGCCCTGATGACATTTACCGAAATATCGTTCTGTTCACAGTGTTCGCCAACTATCATCCCCTCGTACACACGATCTCCTGGTTTTACAAACATGGTGCCTCTGTCCAGTAATCCATCCAGGGCATAAGCGGTTATCTCGCCGAGAGCCATAGAAATCAATACGCCCTGTATGCGATGTGCAATATCGCCTTTGTAATTTTCATAGGCATAAAAATTATGATATATCACTGCTTCTCCACGTGTGGCGCTCAAGAGGCGGTTTCTTAAGCCGATCAAGCCGCGGGAAGGCACCTTGAACTCGAAGTGGGTAATATCCTTATCGGTGTCCATCGTGAGCATTTCACCCTTCCGCGCGCCGAGCATGGAAATCACCTGTCCCTCGTAGTCTTTGGGCACATCAATCACAACATATTCGATAGGTTCTGCTTTTTCGCCTTCCAATTCCTTAAAAATTACCTTGGGTTTGGAAACCTGTAGTTCGTATCCCTCCCTCCGCATATTTTCAATTAACACGGACAGGTGTAAAAGCCCGCGCCCGGAAACACGAATGGCATCCGGCGTTTCCGTGTCTTCCACCTTGAGAGCTACGTTTGACCGCAGTTCCCGATAAAGCCTTTCTCTCAAATTTCGGCTAGTAACGTATTTACCGTCCTGTCCACAGAAAGGAGAATTATTAACCGAAAATATCATCGAAAGCGTAGGCTCATCAATACTAATTTTTGTCATTGCTTGTGGATTATCGACAGAGGCAATAGTATCGCTGATGTCAATGTTCTCAATCCCGGTTAACGCAACAATATCTCCGGCTTTGGCTGATTTTACCGGCTCTTTTCCTAACCCTGTAAAAGTAAATAACTCAGTTATTCTATGCGTTGTATGATTGCTGTTTTTGTCGATTCTCGTGACTTGCTGGCCTGCATTGATACTCCCCATAAAAATTTTCCCTATTCCAATTCGGCCAACATAATCATTATAATCCAGCGAGGTTATCTGCATCTGCAATGGCGCAGCGGGATCACCACTTGGTTTAGGAACGTAATGTAAAATTGCATCGAGCAGCGGTATAATATCTTCATTGTCATCTTCTAAGGACAATTTTGCGTAACCTTCCCGGCCACTGGCATAAATCACCGTAAAATCCAATTGCTCGTCGGTTGCATTAAGCTCAACAAAGAGATCAAACACCTCATTCAACACCTCCTCGCAACGGGCGTCCGGTCTGTCAATCTTATTGATTATCACAAGCGGTCTCAGATTATAACTCAACGCCTTGCGGAGCACAAACCTCGTCTGAGGCATCGTCCCTTCAGCCGCATCCACCAGCAATAACACGCCGTCAGCCATTTTGAGAACGCGCTCCACTTCTCCTCCAAAATCAGCATGTCCGGGTGTGTCGATAATATTGATCTTTACACCCTTATAGCTAATAGCTGTATTCTTAGCCAGGATAGTAATGCCTCGTTCCCGTTCCAGGTCGTTGGAATCCATAATCCTTTCTACATTTTGAATCTGCTGGTTAGACCGGAAAGTACCGCTCTGCTTGAGCATTTGATCTACAAGGGTAGTTTTGCCGTGGTCAACATGGGCAATAATTGCCACATTACGGACGTCATCTCTTACTATTTGTGTCATGTTACTCCTTAAACTAAATATCTTTCTCTGTGATATTTTATGTTTTTCCCGTGGTAAAATAAACTAAATAAAAAAGCCGCAACGAGAAATCGTAGCGGCTGTATAATTACAACATATTCACATTAGTTAGTCATCAAGCCATACAACTACGTCAGATATAGTTAGCAATATTTTACCAACAAATCCTTTATTGTCAACAAAAATGATATTTTAATAACATATGTTTACCTTCTTTACATCCGGATTGCTATCTTCCAACCATTTTTAACATTCGAGAAGTATCTTTTATCTTGCCCTGAATGCCCTTAACGGTTAATATTACATCCATGAAAATCGTTGCAGGCATCGATATTGGTTCAACTACCACAAAGGCCGTAATAATGCGTGGACATACAATCCTCGGATCAAAAATATCCGCCACGGGCGCCAACTGCAAGAAGACCGTAAAACTATTGCTCGATGAAATGCTGGAAGACCTTGATATAAAGGAGGAAGAAATCCAGTACACGGTAACTACGGGATATGGCCGCCGGATGGTGCCGGCAAATGAAATTGTCACAGAAATAACGGCAAATGCCAGGGCCGCCAAGTGGCTCATGAACGGGAAGGTAAATGTAAGGACACTTATTAATATCGGCGGTCAGGACTGCAAGGTAATTGCCCTGGATAATAATGGAATTATGGTAGACTTTGCCATGAACGACAAATGCGCTGCCGGGACGGGACGTTTCCTGGAGGTCATGAGCCGTGTCTTAGAGGTTGAACTGGATGAGTTGGGAAGGTTATCGGAGAAGGCGGAAGATATACCGCAGATAAACAGCCTGTGCACGGTCTTCGGTGAATCCGAAGTTATATCATTACTCTCTCAGGGAAGACGCGTCGAGGATATTATTGCGGGAATACACAAATCCATTGCCAAGCGGGTAGTATCTATGGTCAAAAAAATCGGGGTCAAAGAAGCCATCTTCTTTGACGGAGGACCTGCCTTTAATCAAGGATTGAAAAAGGCGCTTGAACGAGAGTTGGGTGTAGATTTACACGTTCCACCCGATCCACAAATTACCACGGCCGTGGGCGCAGCTATTATTGCCCAGGAACATCTAAACAAAAAACATTAAGTCAGTCTTTATGATGTTTCCTCGAATTTCTTTCTTCATATTTCATGACCGTATCTTCCTGTTCTGCCGTTTCTATTGAACCCGGTCTTTTTTTGCGCACCTCTGCAATAGCCAGATTTGCACTACAGCCCTTGTTTACAAGATAACAGGCCAGCATGGTGCCCGTCCTGCCGATGCCTGCATCACAGTGAACGACAATTTTCTTCTTGGAAGTTGTAAGATTATTCACGAAAGATACAAACTCCTCAATTTGTTCCTGTGTCGGCGATGCAAGATCGGGTACGGGAATATGTTTATACTCAAAGCCGAACTCTTCTATCAGGGTCTTGTGAAGCGGCACTTCCGTTAACGATACTATTGCCTCGATCCCATTGTCCTTAAGAAACTCAAGGTCTGCCACCATGGACATAGGTCTTGCCATACCGGCAATTTCATCTTTTATAAGCCAACTAAAATTTCTAGGCATTCTCATCATTCATAAAATGGTTAAGCATTTCCTGTAATACTTCCAAAGGTAAACCGACTGCATTTGAGTGGCTGCCGTCTATTTTTTCAATAAATTTTCGACCCTCACCCTGGATGGCATAAGCGCCCGCCTTATCCATTGGTTCGCCTGTTAAAATATATCTGTCAATTTCCTCATCATTTATAGTGCTCATTGTAATATGTGTTCGTTCAATTCGCAACATTTTCTTTCGTGAAGGAGACGCCATCACGCATACGCCAGTAATAACATCATGTTCCGAATTGCTCAGTATTGACAGTATTCTTTTGGCATCACTTACGTCTTTGGGTTTACCCAAAATACCTTTTTCGTGCACAACAATAGTATCCGCACTAATAATTACGGCGTCACACACCCTGCTGGCAACATCACTCGCCTTTAACAAGGCGAGGTTCTGAACTAACTCCGTTGGCAAAACATTACTATGAATACATTCTTCGATGTCATGAGGAATAATTTCAAAATGATAACCCAGTGATTTTAATAATGCAATTCTTCTCGGCGAATTTGAAGCAAGTATCAAACGCTTCTTCGGCATAACTCTCTTTGTGGATAAAAAAACCCTTCCACTACGTAAATCGTTAGTAGAAGGGTTTTGTATTTTACCTTAACAAATGATTAAAATAAGATTTCAACTCCCGCTATGCAGTGGTAACCTCAGGTTTAATTTCCTCAGCTTTCTGTGCCTCAACTGCACCTTCAACTAATTCAAAAATCACGCGGGATGCATTATCGTTAAGCCGCCTCCCCAGCATGCGTAATTTTCTGTCCCTGCCTTCCATCTTGTATTCAAGTTCCGGTATTTTCCCGACGCTGCTGCCGGACAGGACGCCTAATCTGGTTCCTGACAACTTTAATATCCTCGTATACCCGCCGTTCCGGCTCATATACCTTTGTGCAATACCACCGGTTTCACGCCATTGCCCCTCTCCAAACAGTTTTTTTACAACCTCTGCATTTCTCAAGCTGGAAAGAACCTGACGATAACAATGCACGTATCCGGGTTTATCAGTGTCTTTTTTCATCAGCCCCTTTTTAGCAGTGGTAATTATTTTTTCAGCGAAAGACTTTGTTTCTTTTGCCTTTTCAAGCGTTGTAATAATTCTGCCGTACGAAAGAAGACTATTTGCAATGTTCTGCCTCAGCGCCTTTCTATGTGAGGCAGTCCTGGATAAATGCCTTCCCCTCATTTTGTGTCTCATGGAATTATCCTTTCCCTTTTTCTATTTGTTTAATCGGTATAGGCATTCCGATCATTAAGTTCAGTTGTGTTAATTTTTTCTTAACTTCTTTTAAAGTGGTTTTACCAAAATTTTTTATCTCGAGAAGCTGCTCCTCTGTTTTCGCAATAAGATCGCCTACCGTTGCGATTTTTGCAGTCTCAAGGCAGTTGGAAGCCCTTACTGACAAATCCAATTCCGTTATAGACATATTCAATTTTTTGTTAAGCTCTTCCTCTGATATCTCCGGGGCTGATTCAATGCCCATCCTCTTTTCAACCTGCTGCAATTCCCTGCCAATCTCAAAGTACTGTACAAATGGATTCAAATGTTTTCTCAATATTTTTGCCGACTCAACAAGGGCCATCTCGGCAGATACCACTCCGTTTGTCCATATTTCCATGATGAGTCTGTCGTAATTCGTGCGTCTGCCGACGCGTGTTTCTTCAATTGCAAAACGAACGTTCCTTACAGGAGAAAACATAGAATCCACCGCTATCAATCCGATCTCCTGTTCCTCAGGCTCATTTTCTTCGGCAGTAACGTACCCCCGGCCCTTTCGCACCTCCATCTCTACTTTGAAATTAACGTCCTCAGAGAGCGTGGCAATGTGTAAATCCTCATTCAGAATTTCTATATTATCATCCGTTATGATATCTTTTGCTTTTACTTCGCCCTTTTTATTCGCTTCAATTTTTATCACTTTAGGCTGATCGGTGTGTAACTTCACAACGAGGTTTTTGATGTTTAACATAATATCCGTCACATCTTCGACTACGCCAGGTATATGGGTAAATTCGTGACTTATCCGGTCAATCTTAACAGACACAACTGCACTGCCTTCCAACGAAGAAAGCAGAATCCTACGTAAACTATTCCCCACAGAATGACCAAATCCACGCTCAAAAGGAGCAGCTATAAACTTTCCATATGTATCGGTCAAAGTCTCATGTTCCACATCCACCCGGACGGGAAGTTCAAGACCTCTCCACCTTATTCGCATATTTTTCCCCCTAATTCAGTAATAAGGGATTTCAAAATAAAATAAATTGTTATATTGTGAACAATAATATATTTAAGAAAACAAAGCTCTGTGAGGCCATGCAAAATATATCAGTTGACTTTACAGTTGCGGAATGAATTGAACCAACCAAACTTCCTTATTTAGAACACAGTTCTACAATGAGTTGTTCTTGAACAGGAACTGAAATATCTTCCCTTGCAGGAAGCTGCGTTACCACCGCCTCCGGTATTTCCGCTTTAAATTCTATCCATGCAGGAATGTTGCGACCTTTTAATAATTCTATATTCGCCTTAACAATATTTAGGTTTGTTTCAGTATTCTTTGGTTTTATAACGTCTCCAACTTTTACCAGGTAAGAAGCAATATCCACCTTTTTATCGTTAACCGTTATGTGACCATGACGAATTAACTGTCTGGCGCTTTTCCTTGATCCAGCAAAAGAGACCAAACATAAAACATTATCCAGCCTTCTCTCTAACATAGCCAGGAGATTCTCCCCCGTATTTCCCTTTTGTCGTTCTGCCTTTCTAAAATAATTTCGGAATTGCCTTTCTAAAATTCCATAAAAACGTTTCATTTTTTGCTTTTCCCGAAATTGGATTCCATATTTTGATAACTTGCCTCTACCCCATGTAAACTGACCGGGAGGATACTTTCGCTTTGTAATTGCGCACTTAACCGTATCGCATCTTATCCCTTTAAGAAATAGTTTTTCACCCTCTCTCCTGCATAATCTACACTGGGGACCAACATATCTAGCCATTTTTTTCCTTTCTCAAACCTCTTTTTAAAACCTATTATACTCTACGTTTTTTCCTTGGACGACAACCATTATGGGGAAGCGGGGTTACATCTTCAATCGCCTTTATGCTCAGACCAGCCGCCTGAAGCGCTGTGATGGCAGATTCCCGGCCAGGGCCCGGACCTTTGACTCTGATTTCAATTTCCTGCACCCCATACTTTTGCGCTTTTTCAGCAGCGCTCGATGCCGCTTTTTGAGCAGCAAATGGAGTACTTTTGCGCGACCCTTTAAAACCAACTGTGCCAGCACTTGCCCAACATATCGTCTCACCATTAACGTCAGATATCGTCACATATGTATTATTAAAAGTAGCCTTGATGTTCGCAACCGCCCGTGAAACACTACGCCTTATTTTTTTCTTACCTTCACTTGACATGATTATTTTTTATCCTCAAACGAAACAATTTCTCCATCAGTTAACAGGACTAAGTAAATGATTCTGATCCAGCTCACATTCGCTAAAATAATTATTTAACACAAACTCTGTGTTGAACATTTCGTTCAATCTTTTATATTTGTCCAAATTGTACCTTCTGTTTCCTCTTTTCCTTCGAGCTATTATCATTAAATTTTTTGGGGTAAACTTAGGAGACGTTACCTCAGTCAGTTTTACATGATAGCCAGCGCCAGTAAGGAATTGCGCCCTTAATGCTTCCGTCAAGATATCGGCAAACCGATACCTTAAAAGCCCAAAATCAGTCAGGTCGACAAGCGGATGCCCTGCTTTCAAGCGGCTCCTGATTTGGTTTTCACAACAGGGAACTACAACGATATATTTTGCCCCTGATTTGATACCCCTGGCAATGGCTTCATCCGTTGCAATATCACACGCATGCAATGCAATCACAATGTCCACAGGCTTTTCAGGCAGAACATCAATTATTCTGCCGTTAATAAAATGCATATTTTGAAAGCCGAGGCTGTTTTTAATTCGATCACATTTTTCTATCAGTATTCTATTAGTATCAACACCGTAAAAATAAGTATTTACAGCAAAGCGCCTTTTCAGGATAATATTCAGCGCAAACGATAAATATGACTTACCACACGAACAATCGAGAAAAACAATTTCGCTGTCCTGTGGATACGCTTCTACGATTCGTACAACTTGCTCACAAAACCCTATTACTTCGTTAAATTTCTTTATATCCCGTTCATCACCGGATTGTTCAATATCCAATTCGATTATCTTTAACAACTCCTTACTCGATTTTAACAGCTCTCCTATTGTTTCTTTGATTTCCATAAATAATTCTTGCGTTTAACCCTGTTTCAATCGAGAGAACGACATCCCGGTCACACTAACCCAATTCTTTTACACTCTTCTTGCCGGCTACCGTCTTCTTGCGACCTTTTCTCGTGCGCGCATTTGTTTTTGTTCTTTGTCCCCTCACAGGCAAACCTACCTTATGACGGATCCCACGATAACAATTAATGCTTTTCATACGCACAATATTCTGCATTTCCTGCCGACGTAGCTGCCCCTCAGTAGAAAAATTCTTTTCTATATAAGCGCCCAGCGTACTCAACTGATCTTCATGAAGATCTTTCGCGCGTATGTTCTCATCGATATTCACAGCTTTCAGTATATTTTGGGACAAAGCCTTGCCAATCCCATACACGTATGTGAGAGCAATAACAATCCTTTTATCTGCGGGAATGTCAATTCCAGCAATTCTCGCCATGAATCAATTCCTTTCTGAATTATTCTCTAAATTAGTCTGAATTACCCTTGCCTCTGTTTATGGCGCGGATTAGAACAGATTACACGAACTACATTTTTCCTTCGAACTATTTTACAGTTTTCACAAATTCGCTTCACAGAAGATCGTACCTTCATCGTTTATCATCCTAAAAACTTTAGTCGATTTTAGAATCGACACTATACTTGTCTATAAATAATTCTGCCTTTATCGAGGTCGTAAGGCGACATTTCAATTGTCACTTTGTCGCCCGGCAATATTTTAATAAAATGCATCCGCATCTTCCCGGAAACATGTGCGAGCACTTTGTGTCCATTCTGCAATTCTACCTTAAACATCGCATTGGGAAGCGCTTCTTTTACCGTTGCTTCTACCTTTATAGGTTCTTCTTTAGGCATATTTAAATGGGTATGACTGTTTCAGAAATTTTTTTCATTGCGTTAGAATGTCTGCACCATTCTCGGTAACCACAATTGTATGTTCAAAATGTGCGGATAATTTTCTGTCTTTCGTCACCACTGTCCACTTATTGTTTAAGACCTCAGTGTCATGCTTACCCATACATATCATGGGTTCAATGGCAATAGTAACGCCGGACATTAAAATTTCATCTGCTTCTAACAATGATTTGCTCACAAAATTGGGCACCTGCGGGTCTTCATGCATACACCTCCCAATCCCGTGACCGGTGTAATTTCTGATAACAGAGTAACCACTTTTTTCAACATATTCTTGTATTGTACTTGATATCAAAGATAGTTTTTTATTTGATTTTATAACATTAATTGCCAAGGACAGCGACTTTTCGCACACCTCTATAAGTCTTTTAGCCTCTGGTGTAACTTCTCCAATAGGTATCGTTAATGCAGCATCTGCAACATATTTTCGGTAACCGACACCAACATCAATGCTGAGTATATCTCCCTCCCTTAATTTTCTCGGTCCGGGAATTCCATGCACAACTTCTTCATTTATCGACGTACATATACTTTTTGGGAACCCTCTGTATCCTTTAAAAATAGGTATCCCACCCTGACTTATTATATACTTTTCAAGCTCATTATTCAGATAATCCGTCGTTACATCTTTTCCTGCAATCTCTTTGGCTAATCTTAGTGCATTCGCTACGACCTTTCCCGCAGCCCTCATTATTTCAATCTCGCGGGGGGATTTACAAACTATCAACTCAGTTTACCCCTCGACCGATCAAGGACTTTTTTTGCACTGTGTCCTCAATAATATCCGATATGTTTTTAGTAATCATTTCTATCCGTCTGTCATCACTTAAAATTTCTCTCAAAATACCGCTCTTTTTATAGTAGTCAATCAAGCCCTCGGTCTGTTCATGATAAACCCTTAATCTTTCCAGTATTGTTTCAGGTTTATCATCGGCACGTTGATTTAATTTACCGCCACATTTATCGCAAAGGCCGTCTTTTGAGGACGGAACATAAATTTTATGATAGTTTGCGCCGCAAGTACCGCAAATCAATCTGCCCGACAATCTTTGAACCACACTTTCTCTGGATACTGAAAAATAAAAAACCATATCCAAACTCTTTCCGAGATTTTTCAGCATCTCGTCTAACACTTTTGCCTGTGAAAGCGTCCTCGGAAAACCATCTAAAACAAAACCCGCCTTAGAATCATTTTTTAATATGCGATCTTTGATGATATCGACAACTATTTGATCAGGAACCAAAAGACCTTTTTCTATATAATTTCGCGCTTTTTTCCCTGTTTCGGTGCCAGCTTCAACAGCTTCTCTGAGTAAATTTCCAGAAGATATATGAGGAATCTTTTTTTCCTTACTTATCGTTTCTGCTTGAGTTCCCTTACCTGCTCCCGGAGGTCCAAGAAACACAATCATCATCCCATTCTTCCTCTTATTCGGGTTCCGCCGCTTAAAAACCCGCTATACTGTCTCATGATCATATGGGACTCTATCCTCTGAACCATATCAAGCGCCACACCGACGATAATAAGCAAACCCGTTCCACCGTAAAAACCGGCTATAGCGCGGTTAAGTTCAAAACCGCCTGCCACAATTTTCGGTAATATTGCAATTAACGCCAAAAAAGCAGCCCCAGCCAATGTAATCCTACCCATGATACTTTCTAAATATTCTGCCGTCCTCTGACCTGGCCTGATTCCTGGAATAAAACTTCCATAATCCTTCATATTATTTGACATTTCTTTAGGATTGAATTGTATTGCCGTCCAAAAATAGCAAAAAAACGTTATGAGTAGAATATAAAGCATAACATAAATTACACCGTCTTGCAAAACTTCAGACAAACGCGAGGTAATCCAGTATCCAAAACTTCCTGGTTCAAACCTTACCTGAATACCTTGCATAATAGCAGCAGGGAATATTAACAAAGATTGCGCAAAAATTATGGGCATTACGCCTGCCTGATTCACTCGAAGCGGCAAGAAATGTCGTTGTCCACCGTATACCTTTCTTCCACGAGTATGTTTTGCTTGCTGGACAGGTATTCGTCTTTGACCCTGCGTAATGTATATAACCCCCCCGACAATGGCAAGAAACATACCGAGCAGAACGATCATTTTCACAATACCAATCTGATGTTCTGCCGGAGTAACAGAAAAGGTAAAATTTTGCATCACCTGAGAGAAAGCCCAAGGCAAACGTTCAATGATACCGACCATAATTACTATCGATATTCCGCTGCCGATACCATGCTCTTCAATTTGTTCTCCAATCCACATCAGGGTCATAGTTCCGGTTGTTAAGAGAAGCGCCGCCATCATCTGGAACCCTATACCCTGGAGATAGACCGGGATAACAGGAACACCATTAAATTCTACCGTATAAAGCGTTCTCGTCATGACAAACGCTTGAAACAGGCATAACCCTACCGTCGCAAGTCTCGTGTACTGATTGATTTTTTTCCTTCCTACTTCGCCTTCTTTCTGCAATTTTTCAAGATAAGGCACTACGCCTACGAGCAATTGGAAAATAATGGACGCACTAATATAGGGCATAACCCCTAAGCCAAAAATTGCACCTGAAGCCAATGCGCCGCCGGCAAACATATCAACCAATCCTAATAACTGTCCAACGCCGGTTTGCGTAAATTGATGGAAGTATGATTTTAATACTGTTGTATCTATTCCGGGAATTGGTATATAAACCCCAATGCGGCATAAAGCAATAAGGCCGAGGGTTATGAGTACTTTTTTACGTAACTCCGGTATTCGAAAAATGTTTCCAAATTGTTCGATCATGATAAAACCTTTATTTCTCCACCCGCTGCTTTAATCTTTTCTATCGCAACCTTACTAAATTTATGAGCACTCACTGTTACAGGTTTTGTAATTTCACCGTCACCTAATACCTTTACACCGTCTAATATCTTTCTAATAAGCCCGACTTCCATTAATTTTTCAGGGTTTACATGGGTACCATTATCAAACCGTTCAATATCCTTTACATTAACTACACTATATTCTCTTTTAAAAGGGTTATTGAATCCCTTCTTTGGCAAACGACGAAAGAGTGGAGTTTGTCCACCTTCAAATTGTATACTTGTTTCATTTCCTGACCTCGCCGTTGCTCCTTTACCTCCTCTGCAGGAAGTTTTTCCCATACCTGATCCCCTGCCTCGACCTACTCGCTTTTTACGCTTTCTGGGAACAGGTATTGATTTTATATCAAAAAGATTCATTCTATCTTCACTCCCCTCAGTTCTCCAACCTCTTCTTTTGTTCTCAAAGCTTTCAAACCCATCAATGTTGCCTTAGCCACATTCAGCGGGTTTCTCTTACCGTAACATTTTGTTAATATGTTCTTAATGCCTGCATACTCAATCACGGCTCGCGCTGAAGCGCCGGCCTTTATTCCAGTACCGGAACATGCCGGCCTTAAGTACACACTGGCAGCTTTATATCTTCCCCATGCCTCATGTGGGATGGTATCGCCTTTCAATGGTATTTTAACCATTTGCTTTTTAGCTTCTTTAACTGCTTTATTAACTGCGTTAGGGACTTCCCGCGCCTTGCCAAATCCAATTCCGACACTTCCCTTTTTATCTCCAACGACCACTAAGGCGCTAAAACTCATTGATTTACCGCCCTTTGTTACCGTTGTACATCGATTAATTCTTACGACTGTTTCTTCTATATTTACAGGTTCTTCCAAACGCGCCAAGTGATTCTCCTTGTACGAATCAGATTTTAGAAACTCAAATTGCACTTTCTTGCAGCTTCAGCTAAGGCCTTTATCCTTCCGTGATACTTATAACAGCCTTTATCAAACACAACTTTTGTAATGCCCTTATTTTTCGCCTCTTCTGCAATCTTTTTCCCAACGATCTCAGCTGCAGCGACATTCCCTCCGTATTTAATCTCTGACCGAAGATCAGGCGATTGCGTTGAAGCCGCGACTAACGTCCTTCCTTCTATATCATTAATAATTTGGCAATAAATATGCTTTAAACTACGATACACACTCAAACGTGGTCTCTCGGCAGTTCCTATTACTTTCCTTCTAATTCTAAGGTGGCGTCGCGTTCTTTTTTGTAATTTTTCCTTTATATGATCCATATCTAAAAATCCTTAATTTATACTGTTATGCAGCGCCGGAAGTGGTTGCTTTCCCGGCCTTCCTTCTAATAACCTCATCTTCGTATTTAACACCCATTCCTTTATACGGCTCAGGTGGTCTCATACCCCTGATTACAGCTGAAAATTGTCCCACCATTTGCTTGTCGGGCCCGGATACTGTAAGCTTTGCAGGGTTTGTTGGGTTTGTAACTTCCACCTTTATTCCCTTCGGTATCTCCAAACTTACCGGGTGCGTATACCCAAGCAATAATACAAGATCTTTACCCTGAACCTTGGCGTTGAAACCCAATCCAACAATCTCCAGATTCTTGGAATAACCCTTAGTTACACCCACTACCATATTTGAAATTAACGAACGCGTCAAACCATGCAATGCTCTATGATATTTTTCATCGGAAGTTCTTTTTACTACAATTTGCTTATCCTGATGAAGATATTCTATAGTTATGTCAGGATGAAACGTCTGACTTAGTTTTCCTTTAGAACCATCGATATTTAACGTGTTACCGCTTATTGACACTTTTACATCGTTTGGAACTTTAACGGGTTGTTTTCCTATTCGTGACATCTTAAATCCTCTATCCAGATAAATCGCTTACGACACAATACAAATCAACTCACCGCCGATTTTTAGTTTTCTACACTCCCTGTCACTTACAATACCTTTCGATGTGGAGTATATCGCAGTGCCAATTCCACCAAAGATTTTACCAATTTTTTCTGCCTTCCTGTATATACGCCTGCTCGATTTACTCACCCTCTCAATGTTATTAATTATTTGCTGTTTTAATGGGCCATACTTTAAGTAGACCCTTATGGAAGCTTTATTACCTCCCATTGGCATCTCTTTAAAATCCTTGATATAGCCTTCTTCCTTTAATATTTTTAAAATTGCCGACTTTACCTTGGATGAGGAAACATCCACACTTTCTCGTTTAATCACACTTGCGTTTCTGATACGCGTCAGCATATCAGAAATCGGATCTGTCATACACATTATTATATTCCTTATTGTTAATACTATTCTGTAATAACCGACTTTCTACCAACTTGCCTTTTTTACCCCAGGAATCTCTCCCTTTGAAGCAAGTTTTCTAAAACAAAGTCTGCAGATTTGAAATTTACGATAGTATGCCCTGCGACGTCCACATAACTGACATCTGTTGTATTTTCTCGTTTTATACTTTGGCTCTTTTTTTGATTTTTCTATCAAGCATTTTCTTGCCATTCGTACTCCTTATTCTGTTCTAAAAGGCATACCCAATAATTTTAACAATTCACAGGATTGCTCATTTGAATTACCGGATATTACCATGGTAATGTCCATACCCTGAACAAATTCCACACTCTCGATACTTATTTCAGGAAATACGATCTGCTCTGTCAGACCCAAGGTATAATTACCACGGCCATCAAATGCCTTTGGTGAAATGCCCCTAAAATCTCGTATTCTCGGTAATACAATACTAATTAAACGGTCCAAAAACTCAAACATCCTTTTCCCCCGCAACGTAACTTTACATCCGATTGCCTGGCCTTTGCGAAGTTTAAAACCAGATATGGCTTTTTTTGCTACGGTAACGAGCGGTTTTTGGCCGGTAACTATCGTCAGATGTTTCGTTGCTTCCTCAATGAGTTTTTTATTATCAACTGCCCTGCCTACGCCCATATTAACCACAATCTTCTGTAGTTTAGGCAGCGAGAGTTTATTTTTATAATTAAACTTATTTATGAGTTCCTGTGCTACTTGCTTTTGATATTTTTCCAATAATCTTGCCATATTTTACGTTAACACCTCACTCAGCAGAAATTATTTCAGACCCACAATAGACGCATACACGCGTCTTATTACGATTTTCCAATATCTTTTTTCTTGTCCGCACTCCCTTGCCGTTTTTTTTGCAGCTTTTGTTCTGACAAACGGGCAGCACACTTGCAATTGCTATAGAAGCTTCTTTCTGAATTCTGCCGCCCTGCTGGTTCTTCTGGTTTGGTTTTGTGTGTCTGTAAACTAAATTCAGGCCCTTGATAATAACTCTATTTTTGTCCCGTAAAACCTTTATTATTTTTCCTGTTTTACCAACCTCATTGCCAGCCATCACTGCAACTAGATCATTCTTGCAAACATGCATAACTATACATTCTCCACAGGTATTTGTTTAACCTTGTAATTAAATCTTTCTACACAACTTCAGCGGCCAGAGATATAATTTTCATAAAATTCTTTTGACGTAATTCTCTGGCTACAGCGCCAAATATACGAGTTCCCCGAGGATTGCCATCGTTGTCAATGATAACTATCGCATTTTTGTCAAATTTTAAATAAGAACCGTCGTCTCTTCGTATATTTTTTTTTGTCCGCACAACTACCCCTTTTACCACTTCACCTTTTTTAACAACGCCCTCTGGTATTGCCTTCTTCACTGCCGCAACAATAATATCACCAACCGTGGCATATGTCCTACCGCTACCTCCCAATACCTTTATACACGTAGCCCTTTTAGCGCCACTGTTGTCTGCAATATCCAGCTTTGTTTGTTCCATTATCATTTTTTTTAACTCCGCTTAATTCTATGGCTTTGCCTTTTCTACGATACGAAGTAATCTAGTAGTTTTAGTTTTGCTTAATGGTCTCGCCTCAATAATCTCAACCTTATCGCCCACTTTTGCTTCGTTATTTTGATCATGTGCTTTATAGATTGAAGATCGTTTTATATACTTACCATATTTTGCATGTTTTACAAGACGCACAACCTCAACGACTATCGTCTTCTGCATCTTATTACCGATAACCGTCCCGACAATTTTCCTTCTTCTGCCTCTTTTCTTTTCAACATTCATTTTCAAACTTACTCCTTTGCATTGAGAGGAGTATTGATGGATAAGTCCATCTCTCTCAGAATAGTTTTTAATCGCGCAACATCTCTTCGAATATCTCTTCTCTGTGCAGGATTTCGAGTTTCACCCGCTTGCCATTGAAATCGAATATTCAACAATTCCCTTCTGCAAGCATCGATTTCATCCAAAATCTCCTGCCTGGATTTCATTCTCATTTCACTGACCTTCAAATCGTCTTTCTCCTCTGTACAAGTCTTACCTTAACCGGCATTTTATGAGCGATTCTATTAAATGTTTGCTTCGCAATTTCTTCATTGATACCACTCAGCTCGTACAAAACGGTCCCCGGTTTCACCACGGCAACCCAGAATTCAGGCTCACCCTTGCCTTTTCCCATACGGGTTTCAATAGGTTTTGATGATACGGATTTGTGTGGGAACACCCGTATCGTCAACTTCCCCTCTCTTGGAAGATATTGGGATGCTGATACTCTTCCCGCCTCGAGTTGTTGGGCTGTTATCCACCCTGGTTCCAAAGACTGCAATCCAAATTCACCGAAAGATACCCTATTACCTCTTGTCGCATTCCCTTTAATTTTTTGCCGTTGCGACTTCCTGAACTTCACCCTCTTTGGCATCAGGCGCATATAACTTCTCCTTCTCGGAACTAATTAACCCTTTATAAATCCAAACTTTTACCCCAATAACACCGTACGTCGTTTTCGCCTCAGCAAAACCATAATCAACATCGGCCCTCAATGTATGCAAAGGAACACTTCCCGACGACATTTTTTCAGTCCTTGCGATTTCAGCCCCACCCAGCCTGCCTGCCACCTGCATCTTTACACCCTTTGCACCTGCATCATTTGATGCGTCCAGCGCTTTTTTCATCGCCCTTCTAAACGCAACACGTTTTTCAAGCTGCTCTGCAATGTTTTCAGCAACAAGCTGTGCCTGCAGTTCAGGCTTCATGATTTCTTTTATTTTAATAACAACTTCTCTTCCTGTAATTTTTTGTATCTCTTCTTTAAGTTTATCGACCTCAGCGCCTTTTCTACCAATTATTAAGCCAGGACGCGCAGTATGCAAGGTTATTTTTGCATCCTGCCGAGTTCTCTCTATCTCAATAAGTGAAATCCCGGCAAAGCTATAACTTTTTTTAATTATCTTACGAATCTTCTGGTCTTCCACAAGTAATGAGCCAAAGATTTTTTTGTCGGCATACCAAAACGATCTCCACCCCTGAGTTATTCCTAACCTTAATCCTATTGGACACACCTTATGACCCATCTTATCTCCCTTATTATTTATGTATACTTTTTACTTTTTTTCAGACAACACTACCGTGATATGGCTTGTACGCTTCAGTATCCGTGCCGACATGCCACGAGGCCTCGTACGTTGCCATTTTCTGGTAGGACCACCATCCACCAATGCTTGCTTTACAAACAGAGAATCGACATCCACGTCTAAATTTTCATTTGCAGCGGCTATGGCAGCCCTAATTACCTTATCTATCATGTAAGATGCACGTTTGTGAGTTACCCTCAAAATCCTTAATGCATCATTAACCGACTTACCTCTAACAAGATCAATAACATATCTTGCTTTTCGAGGTGATATCCTCGCATATTTACAACATGATCTAAATTCCATTTTATACAACCTTTCAGTGCAATAATCTATATTGGCCTTTTACGCGCTAACCGTGCGGAGTTTCTTTCTTTTTCACGCCACCGTGAGCCCTGAAAATACGTGTCTGGGCAAACTCTCCGAGTTTATGGCCAACCATATCGTCCGTTACAAACAATTTTTGAAATATTTTACCGTTATGAATCATAAAAGTATGTGAAACAAACTCAGGGACAATCGTACAGCTTCTTGCCCATGTCCGTATAGGTTCACTGCCACCTGCGTCTTTTTGCTTCAATACTTTTTTCATTAACTTACTATCTACATAAGGTCCCTTTTTTACCGAACGACTCATAACATCTCCCAAATACCGTTAACCGGTTAATATATTTTTTTTATAAATTGCCCCTAGCGCCAACCCTTCTTCTGCGAATTATAAACTTATTACTCAACGACTTCTTTTTGCGCGTTTTTCCACCCTTCGCCAACAAACCAGTCCTGGAGCAAGGATGCCTTCCACCGCCGCTTCTGCCTTCTCCACCGCCTAATGGATGCGCCACAGGATTTTGAGCTACACCCCTCACATGTGGTCTTATCCCCTTCCAGCGTTTTCTACCTGCTTTTCCCAATCTGATGTTACCGTGATCGAGATTTCCAAGCTGTCCTATCGTAGCCCTGCAACCGACAAAAACTTTCCTTACCTCTCCCGATGGTAGGACTATATGGGCATACCCCCCCTCCTTCGCCAGCAATTTGGCCACGCCACC
>VGXX01000023.1 GCA_016873155.1 Planctomycetota bacterium
CGAATGCCTTTTTTTGTTTTCCATTGGTGTCGCTATAAAATGATTTTTTATTGCTGAGAACTCGTTTTTTGCTTGTTTTCTCATCGTATTCAACAATATCAGTTTTTGAAACAACCCCTATCAGTTTTCCATCCTTACTCACGACGGGTGCGCCATTAATATGGTTTTTAATCAGGATTTTTATGAGTGTATGGATTGGTGTATCCGGATGGACGCAGACCACCTTTTCCGTCATTAAATCTTTTGCCACGAATTTATACGTAGACATAGTCGATCCTCCATAATGTTTACAAATTTTATTTTTTACACAATCTTTGCAAGAGGGTATAGGTATTTTTAAAGGTTTTTTTACCGTCGGGATGATAGGAGATATAATCATTCAGGTATCGAAATGCCTCTTCGTAGCTCTTCTTTGCAATGTAATTATCCAGAAGTAAAATAACAGGGCGGTTATCATACGGGTTACACGTCAATGCCTGTTGACAGTATTTGATTGATTTTTCGTGCTTCATCTCATTATTTGCATTTCGTGCCTTATATAAAAATATCTCTGCAATAAGTTCCAAATCGTTCATAATCTTTTTCTGAGGGTTATCCCTGTCTGCATTTTTTACAATGCCGTCGCTGTGGGTATGTTCAAAGTAGTGTCTCTGTTCATTAACTAAGAGCATATTATAAATATGGCCGGGAACAAAGATATTTTTTATGTCTATGCCAGAGCGCCTGCAAATAATGGTGTATCGAATTGCATAAGAAAGGCAATTTCCTACCCTGAGATTAAGTGTATCTCTGATATCATAACAATTATTGTATGTCCCTTCATTAGCGTTTCTTTGTAACCAGTCGAATAGGAACTGTGCCTTAGTTAATGGGTCTGTTATATTATTAACGCATGTTTCCCGACTGATTCGGGAGATGAGGGTGTCGATCTTTGTTAGATACGACTGCATTTTTTTACCAGTGTCTACACCAGATGCAATAAGACAAGCCTGTTCGAATGGCATGTCCAGCCGTCCATCCTGAATATCACATATCAACGATGCTTCCAGTTGATTCGGGTCTTTTTTGTTAGCAAATTCTGTGTACTGCACGGAATGGCAGCCTGCAAGGAGCGTTAGTGATATGATGAAAAGTCGTAACAGTTCACCCCATCCCCTAACCCCTCCCACCAGGGGAGGGGAATACTCATTGTTCTCTTGTATTCCTCCCCCAGTCGCGCTCACTGAGGGGGAGAAAGTCCTCCCCCTGTCCCCCTCCGGAGGGGGAGAAAGGGGGAGGTTTAGATGGGGATAAACTGTAATTGTTGATAGAGAACGTTTCATGTGCTATTCTAACCTGGCTTTAATTGAGTCAAGTAATTTTTCCTGGGTAAACGGTTTTTCCAGGAAGACCAAAGAGGGATCTATTTCAAATATCGTTTTATACGAACGAGGTGAAAAACTGCTTGCAATAATGATGGGAATGCCGGCATAGAATGGGTCTGATTTCAATTGTTTAAGAAAGGCATCGCCAGTCATTTCATCGAGTAACAAGTCAAGAATGATGAGGTCGGGTTTGTCTTCCTTGATTTTTTCAAACGCCTGTTTTCCATCAAGGGCGCGATTGACTATATAATCAGTCCCTTCGAACATCATCGTGTAAAAAAAGAAAAAATCGTCTTCGTCTTCTATGATGAGTATTTTTCTACTCAAAGCGTAGCTCCTTTTTACTTTTTAGTTTACGAAACGCCTTCTTGAGCAACAGGTAAGGTGAATTTGAATGTGGAACCTTTTCCGCGACCCTCGCTTTCCACCCATAAATGTCCCTTGTGAACTTCAATGATATTTTTACATATTGCAAGACCTACCCCTGCGCCATCCACCCTCGGACGTTCCTGGAAAAATCTTTCGAACAGTTTTCCGAATTGCTCTTTTGGCAACCCGATACCAACCCCTGTATCTTTTACGGCAAATTCTATGCTGGCATCCTTTTGCTCCAGGAAAACGTGTATTTCTCCTTTTTCAGTGTATTTTATGGCATTATCTATGAGGTTGGTAATTACACGCTGAATCTCTTCCTTGTCACCGATTACTGCTGGCAATCCCTGATTCACGTGATTAATTAAAGCCAATCCTTTTTTTTCAGCTAAAAGTCTCATTGTTGTGACTGTCTGTAAAACGAGCACGTCCATCAGGATGGGTTCCTTCCTAAACACCATTCTGCCTGATTCCAAAACAGAGAGGTCGAGTATACTTCCAATTGTTTTTCGTAATCTTTGCAAACTATCGTTGATAATCTTGCTGAATTTTTCTTCTTTTGAGCGGTCTATATGCTCTTTCTTTATCTCCTTTGACCACAGATCGATTGCCATCTGCACCTGTGCAACGGGTGATTTAAGCTCGTGAGATACGTCCCGTATCATTTTATCCTTCATCTGATCGAGGGTCAGTAACTCCTTATATGCCTTCTCAAGATTGCTGCTCTGTTTTTCCAGCTCGTGATTCATACGAACCAGGTCTTTTGTCCTTTCCTCCACAGTCTTCTCAAGATTGGCTGTATAGTTCTTGAGTATCTGTGTTTTTTCTTCCAGGAAACTCGCCATTTTATTGAAGGAATTAGAAAGTTCTCCGATCTCGTCGTGGGAGGTGGTTTTTACCCGTTTACTATAGTCGCCTTCAGAAATGCTTTTTGTTACTTCCGTGAGATATACGATAGGGTCGGACATTTTTTTCCCAAAGAAAAAAGCGGATGATATGACTGCGATTGTCACTATTAACATAATTGAAGAAACGATTGTATGAAGTTTTTTGACCGGTCCGTAACCTTCATCCACATCAATTTCCGCAATAACTCCCCAGTTAAGTTCCGGAATCCATTGCCAGAAACCCAGCACCTGCGTGCCTCGATAATCCATGTATCCCTCTCCATCATATCCACTATTTCCTTTCAGGCACGATTCAACGCTTCTCGTAAATTTTCCTGTCGCAGTATCTGTTACTCTGAGTTCGAGAGTCGTTCTTTGCCGGACGATCCCAAAATCTTTTAGGTCTTTTAAAAACTTGGATTCAGAAATCATAAATCCGTTTTTATTGATCAGATATGTCTCTCCAGTTTCCCCCAGGCGGACGCTTCTCATGAGTTTGCTGATCTCCATTACATCCACCCTCAGACATACCATGCCAATAACCTTATGCTCATAGATAACCGGAGCGGAGATATAGAGGGTTGGCATACCAAGTTCGAGTTTTCCATATTCATTTTCCAATGGAATCACAGAAGGCGAAATATCCGATACAAAGGTACCGCCGCTGACGGCCTTTTGGAAGAATTCAAACCCTGCCACATTGGTAATTACTTTCCCGGTCGAGGTTGTAACCTTTAGATCCCCGTGACGGTCACAAATGAAGATCTCTTTATAGCCGTAAACCTCTCTGAGGGTATTTAAATGGTGGAGCAGTCTATAAAAATTTTCACTCCCCTCGGATTTATATATGACGCCGGGTACATTAGGGTTTTCGGCAACAATCCTGGCATCTGCCTTTCTTTCCTCGATCCATCGCAAAATGAGTTCCGTCTGCTTGTGACCGACGCCTTCGAGGTTTTGTATCAGTGCGTCCTGTAACGCCTTTTTCTCGGTGGGATAAACAAATATCCTCATGATAAAAATAGGAAATACGGAAAGCAGGATTGAAAAAATGATGATCTTAGTTCGTATAGATTTGTAAGAAGGAATATGAAATTTCCTTAGTATTTGAAGGAAGATATTTTTTGGGATTACATATTTTTGCAGGATCTGTTTTATGGGAGTATTCATTCTATAAAATAACAGATTCCACGAATTATTTCTATTGGGATTTATTTCTGACAAAAGAAGGGATGTTCTTCATGTATTGCTCTATCAGTTCAACAGTAATTTCTGCAACACCATCTTTCGCGGCATAGGACTCAATTGCTTTTTTGGCCCTGCCCCGAACAAATATTGGCGCTTTCTCCAGGCGTTGTTTCGCCTCTGCTGTCCATCCCGGTGACGAAGGAGTTTCTCTTTTTGCCGACTCGTCGGATGCCTTCAGATATGCCTGGAATTTCGTAACGATACCCTCATTTCTGGCAGTTCGTTCACCAAGAAACGTCTTAATCTGGTCGATGACTTCTTTTTTGTGCACACTCTTCAGCTTTTCTTTGGCCTTGTCCCAGGCATCCATACGGAGTTCGTCGAATCCGATATTTTTGATGCGCCTGGAAGCAAGCTTCATAGACTCATCCCTTATTTCGGAGAGGAACTTAGAGGTAATTTCCCTGTAACCGTGCAGACGCGCCTTTTTCTGCATGAGCTTGTAAATGCCGGGCCGTACAAAGTCAGGAGCATGTTCCACGCGTTTCCGGGCCTCTTCAGTCCATGGTATCTCTTCGTTCTCTTGTAACTGGCTATTATTTTCAATAAGATGTACGTCTTTATTTCCATTCATAGATTTTGGGAATGCCGTCTTCCTGTTTGCCGTCATTTCTTCACGTGCAGCCTTCATTACTTCTAATGTTATTTCCTGATGATTATTTTTTGCAGCAAAGCGTTCTACATTTTTGATGACCATGCCTCTGCCAAAAGAAGGGATTTGTTTGAGGATATTTTTTGCTTCAGGACTCCAGTTCATAGTGAAATTCTCTTCTGTGCCAAACGTTTCCGATGTGGACAGACGGATGACCTTGTCCCCGTATTTCCCGGGGGTATAATTACACCATGCATCCTCGTCCATTTGATTTCCCGTTGTAGCCAGCGCCCGCGCGCGGCATCCCTTGCAAATATCCATAAATTCGCATACACCGCACCTGCCGTTGAGGTTGACAAACCGCAGGGTTTGGAAATCTGTGGTATCTTTCCAGATTTCTACAAAACTCCTTTCTCTCACATTTCCAGACACGTTGGGCATATAAGGACAGGGAGTGATATTGCCTTCCGGTGTAATCCTGCAATAGTGAGTGCCGGCGGGGCACCCGCCCGCATACGCCCTGATGAGTGGAGAAGAGGTATCGTGTTCATAGACAATTCTTCGGTAGTGGGGAGCGCATTTTGCCCCTACCATCATCTTTCCATGATATTTTATTTGTATGTCATAAAGCCGGTGCAATGCCTGGTCGTACTGTTGTGGCGTAATATCCGTCAGGTCTTGTCCCTTTCCGGTACACACGAGAAAAAACAGATTAAAAACCTTTGCGCCGAGGTTGTAAGAAAATTCAACAATATTGGGGATTTCATTAAAATTTTCTTTGGTGACTGTGGTTTGTATTTGGAACTCGATACCCTGTCTTCGACATGCCTCGATTCCATTAAGGGTGTCGTCCCAGGCGCCTGAAATTCCCCTGAATGTATCATGTCTTCCGGGAACGATAGAGTCAAGACTGATGCCAATTCCCGTTACCCCGCTTTCCTTGAGTTTCTTTGCAATATCATCGTCGATCATATTCCCGTTAGTTCCCAGCACTACCATCATTCCTTTCTGAGAGGCATAAGAGGATAGGTCATAGATGTCTTTTCTTAAT
This sequence comes from Planctomycetota bacterium, assembly GCA_016873155.1. GTDB lineage: Bacteria > Planctomycetota > Brocadiia > Brocadiales > Brocadiaceae > Wunengus. Next base: position 5,515 of record VGXX01000023.1, read on the forward strand.
AAAGGTTCCCCGCCCGTAAGTATCAATAACAGGTTGGGATTAAGCTCTGCCATTTGATCTATGAGCTTATAGCCTTCCTGGGTGCTGAGTTCACTGACAGATTGATTGGTTAAAGCATTTGTATCAAGATAGCAATGGCTGCAGCGCAGGTTGCACCGATAGGTCGTGTTCCACGAGATTGCGTATGGTTTGTAATCCATTTGTAATAATACCTTATTAACACGGAGTATTTTAGGAAAACAACGACAAATGATATATCATAGTGATTTAAAAAACAACACATTTTATCTGTTGTGTAATAGATTTCGGTAAACTAAAATATGCTAGTTTTTAATTTCCCGGATGTTCGTTATTATTCTCGAAATATTATTGAATTCTATTTATAATAATTTCAGAGTTAATGATGTGAATTAATATTCCATGGCTCCTTTTTAAAGGGGAATAATTTTCTGAGGGAGTGTGTACCATTAACGCGCCAAAAGTAGGTTTAAAACGACTCGAAACCGTATGGTTCCAGGTAACGGGTACCCTTTGTAATTTACAGTGCACTCATTGTTTTATTTCTTGCGGGCCGAAAAATAAAACACATGAGATGTTAACCGTAGATACTGTCCGGTGGTACTTGAAAGAGGCATCAACGCTGGGAGTAAAAGAGTTTTATTTTACGGGGGGAGAGCCATTTCTGCATCCTCAGATTGCGGACATTATAAGCGAGACATTGAACTACGGTCCGGCAACAGTTCTCTCAAACGGCACTCTGATAACAGATGCGGTTGCACAAACCTTTAGCCAGATATCTCGTAATTCCAAACATAAATTGGAATTCAGAATAAGTCTTGAGAGTCCTATTGAGGCAGAAAATGACCAGATACGGGGTAATGGCTCTTTTCAGAGGGCGGTTAAGGGTGTTCAAGCCTTGTTATATGTGGGTTTCAACCCTATTATTACAACTGATGACTGGACAAAATACGGAAAGTTTGCAAAAGAAACTGATGCGGACTTTAGGTCATTGATAGGTACTCTTCGTGCTCCACAATTAAGGTTAAAAAAACTACCCTTAGTCCTTCTGGGACGTTGCGCCGAACTAATCAGACCTTACCACGAGGATGAACGAGTTACCGGGAAGTGTTTTGATAACTTTGATATAAATAACCTCCAGTGCGCCACCAGCCGTATAGTAACCAGTAAAGGGGTCTTTGTTTGTCCCATACTTATTAACGACACAAAGGCGTGGATGGGCTGGACATTAAAAGAATCCCTCAAACCGTATACGATGGAATCACCCGCTTGTTATACCTGCAGGACGTCTGGATTAACCTGCAAAAATGACGATTCCGTTTCATACGAAACCCGTCTCTCTCAAAATGATGAAGAAGTAAAGGTTATTGAGAAAGAAACCGTCAGGAAATCAGTTAACAAATTTTATAGTACTGCTGCCGCTCATACACAAAAGGAGCTGTGTTGTCCTACCAATTACGATTCTGCAGATTTATCCCATATCCCCCAGGAAGTATTGAATATTTCTTATGGATGCGGCAGTCCCATGACATTGGCTCAGATTGAATCAGGAGAGAGCGTGCTGGATTTAGGCTCTGGCGGAGGTGTGGACTGTTTTATTGCTTCCAAAATGGCCGGCGATAGAGGGCGAGTTGTAGGCATTGACATGACAGATCAAATGCTGATTAGAGCCAATGCATCAAGAGAGAGCGTCGCAAAGAAACTTGGCTTTGATAATGTGCTGTTTATAAAAGGGTTTTTGGAAGAAATACCCCTGACAAATGAATGTATTGATGTCGTTACGTCTAATTGTGTAATCAATTTATCCGACCAGAAGGAAAAGGTTTTTCGGGAGATATTCAGGATATTGAGAAAAGGGGGCAGATTTGTCATATCCGATATTTTCTCCGAAAGGGATGTTCCTTTGTTCATGAAACAAAATACTAAATTATGGAGTGAGTGCATATCCGGGGCAATTACAGAAGTTGAGTTTGTTAATAAAATAAAGGCAATGGGTTTCTATGGACTGGAAGTCATTAATCGTTATCCTTACAAGAAAGTGGAGGGATTTCAATTTTACTCGATAACCATAAAGGCATACAAATTTAATAAATCAAAGGAATGCGAGTATAAAGGGCAATATGCTATCTACAAGGGGCCTTTCAGCTTTGTTTCAGATGATGATGGGCATACCTATCCCGTAGGAACTCCTGTGGAGGTATGTACCGATTCGGCATGGAAGCTTTCGAATCCTCCGTATAAAGGGATGTTTATTGTGTCGGATATACAGAATTTAGATGTAGGGAAACCATGCGGACCTGAATGCTGTTAGTAAAAAGAGAGACAGATACAGAAAAGGAAAAATGTCTTAAATGTTTCATAGGGGAAACAATAAAGTGGTAGAGATAAAACCTGTAACTGGAAAAATTGATGCAGTAGTGAATGTACCGGGTTCGAAGAGTTATACAAACCGTGCGCTTATAACGGCGGCGTTAGCAGATGGGGAATCCACAATAACCAATGCCCTTTTTAGCGATGACACCAAATATATGGCGTCCGGCTTGAATGCGTTAGGGATACCCATCAAAGAAGATCCAAATGCTAACAGATTTATCATAAACGGTAAAGGTGGAATCATCCCGGCGAAACAGGCAAATCTGTTTATCGGCAATGCAGGGACTGCCATGAGGTTTTTAACTGCCATGCTAACCCTGGGTAACGGGGTTTATGAAATTGACGGTATCGAGCGTATGAGGCAAAGACCGATACAGGATTTGCTCGACGGTTTAAAACAGCTTGGTGCTGATGTCGTGTCTAAATTTAATAATGGTTGCCCGCCTGTATTAATTCAGGGGATCGGATTACAAGGCGGTTCGGCTGTTGTGAATGGAGATTTGAGCAGCCAGTATTTTAGCGCCCTGCTTATGACAGCGCCTTATGCAAAAACCGATGTATCGATAATAGTAAAGGGTGACCTGGTTTCGAAACGTTATGTGGATATGACGATAGCGTTGATGCGTCAATTCGGTGTGAACGTTGAAAACAACAGTTACAAAACGTTCTTTGTAAAATCTGGACAACGGTATAAGGCTTTACGGTATGAAGTTGAGGGGGATGCATCAGCAGCTTCGTATTTTTTTGCGTCCGCTGCCATTACAGGTGGAAAGGTGAGGGTTGTGGGTATTGGAAGTAATTCCTTGCAAGGGGACATACATTTCGTAGACGTTTTGAAAAGTATGGGTTGTAAGGTTACAAATAATGCCAACTGGATTGAAGTACAGGGTGATTCGCTGCACGGGATAGATGTTGATATGGGTGATATGCCGGATGTGGTGCAAACACTGGCCGCTGTGGCGGTATTCGCCCGTGGTAAGACGCGGGTAAGAAATGTAAAAAATATGCGCATAAAAGAGACAGACCGTATTGCTGCGGTGGTAAACGAACTGAGACGGATGGGCATTTCGGCGGTAGAGTATGAGGATGGCTTTGAGATCGAGCCGTCTCCACCAAGGCCGGCAGAGATAGAAACCTATGATGACCATCGTATGGCCATGAGTTTTGCGTTAATTGGGCTGCGTGCAAAGGGGATTAAGATAAAACACCCCGAATGTGTATCAAAAACATTTCCCGATTATTTTCAGAGGTTAGAGGTATTACGAAGATGAATTTTTACCACAAAGGCACAAAGGGGTTGACAATAAATAATCTGAACAAGTTTGTTGTCCGATACTTTGAAGATCAGGCACTGTCAGGGCTAAAGCCCATCCCCGTTTTTACGAGGACGAGTTCAGATAAGACCATCACTAACCCCAGCCTTAAGGCTGGGGTTAGTGGGTACACGCCATACCGGAGCTTTAGCCCTAATGGCACAACAACACGGAGTTGTTCATGTCATTTATTGTCAATCCCAAAGGTTTGTACTGGGTAATAATAACTTCTTCCCCACGGTCTTTGTGCCTTTGTGGTTAATTAATATTTACCTATGATTACATCAGATGCTAATGAAAAATATATAGTGCTTGCCCTGGAACTGGCTGAAAAAGGGCGGGGAAGGGTAGAACCAAATCCCATGGTAGGCGCTGTGCTTGTAAAAAACGGTCAAATTATAGGGAAAGGCTACCATCAGGCATTCGGTGGGGCGCATGCCGAGATTCATGCAATACATGAGGGTGGAACGAACAGCAAAGGGGCGACACTCTATGTGTCTATGGAGCCCTGTGCGCATTACGGCAAGACGTCGCCTTGTGTTGATGCAATTATTAAGGCAGGTATTACAAAGGTAGTAGCGGCAGTTATTGATCCAAACCCTATTACTTCCGGCAAGGGGATACACATGCTGAAAGGTGCGGGAATTGAGGTTGTGGTGGGTGTAATGGAGGCGCAGGCAAGAAGACTCAACGCCCCTTTTTTTAAGTTAATGCAACAGGGGTTGCCGTACATAACCGTAAAATGGGCGATGTCAGTTGATGGCAAGATCGCCACACATACGGGAGAATCCAGGTGGATCACATCTGAAGAATCGCGGGAATATGCGCATAAGATTCGTGGGCAGATGGACGGTATTTTGGTGGGAATCAATACCGTAGTGCGGGATGATCCGTTACTGACCTGCAGGATTGAAGGGGGACGAAATCCGAAGAGAATTGTCGTGGACAGCAATGCCGCACTTCCTCTAAATTCACGTCTTTTAAGCACAATCAATGAAAGTGAAATAATTGTTGCGGTAAGTAAAAATCCGCAGCTGAGTCGCATTCAGAAACTTGAGCAAATGGGATGTCGTATTGTTCAAACAAAAGATATGAATGGTCGGGTAGATTTAAAAGAACTCTTTCAGCGACTTGGTGAAATGAAGTTAACGAATATTCTCGTGGAAGGGGGCAGCAGGGTTATTACCTCTGTGATAGAAGACCGGCTTGCTGATAGGGTGATGGTTTTTGTTGCGCCAGTTATTATAGGGGGCGAGGGGGCGAAATCACCCGTGCTTGGAACAGGCATCAATAAAATGAGCGAAGCTGCAGAAATTACCGAAATTATGGTAACAAGACTTTCAAACGATATTGTTATTGAAGGTACTTTGAAATACAGTAGCTGACAAATATTGTCTTGTAAGGATAATACCCGCGATGAAACCACAGTCGTCATACTGCTTCAGAGTGGCACGACAACTGTGGTGTTTTTAGTTTCAGTAATTGTAATGACTGCAACTGTGAAATTTTAATCTTGAGGCTGCTTGGAAAGTAACATCGGGGAATACATTTGGCAGTATATTCAATCAACCATTATAAGTTATCCAGTTCACCGTCTTCGTCGTCTAATGCCCTTTCAATCTCGAATTCAATCTCTCTTCTGGGTTCTAGCACCAATTTTTTATATCTTTCCTTAATAAAAGCCAACCGTTCGGTTCTCTTTCTCTGATTATCCGTAGAATAATTAACATCTAAAATCATTGCAAAACATCTCCTCAAAAACTTTACAAAAGAAAATAACAAACAAAACACAAACTTACAAATTTCGTTGAAATTATATATTCAACTGCACTAATGTCAAGCCCAAATTGAATAAATATTTTTCCCATGCAATGACAATTGCATGAGCATATCTCAACGCAATAAATTTATTTCTTTTCCTCTTTATGCATAAAATAAAAAACCCCTGGAAATCTGTTTAAGACTTCCAGGGATTGTTTGCGCAGTTGCCCTGAAAAGACCGGCTTTATTCTTGTTTTTTCCCTTTAAATTTGCCGGTATAGCTTAATGTTGTGGTTTTTTGAAAAAGAGTAAAATAGGCATCTACCGTGCCTTTTATTTTTCCGCTCATGCGATTGTTTTTCACTTTTCCTTCATATTTTTTCATCGTTAGACTTTCGATAGTCACCTCATAACCTGCCTCTTGAAACAACTCCTCGAATTTAGATGATAAATAATCTGTGTTATATTCAAAAGACACCTTTTTGCCTTCCTGGGTAACACTTCCTACCGCCTCGTCTTCGACATAAACGGTGCCATCTGAAATAGTGATATCAAATTCATTTGTACCGCATGTCTGGCCAGTGGATGCATTGACACAAAATCTTTCCGTTGTAGACCATGTACCATCCAGGTCGTTACTTTCATCTATCGCCGCTTTTGCATCAGACAGAAGTCCATAATTTGAGAAACACACTAAGGACGCTATAACGACCATAACAAAGAACACGATGTTTTTCATGGACTATATCTCCTTAAAATGTGATAAATGGAAATCTAACAATGCATTGCCTCAGACTAATAAAAAATTTGTAACCACAGATTTCATTGATTACACAGATAAAAATGTACATAATCTGTGAAATATAATTTAATACGAGGAATTTCGATGTTACGCAATTGTAGCGAGAGATTTATCTCGTCTGAAGCAACTAAAAAGGTAATCAATAGAAATAGGCGACAGGCAACCGAATTTCATAAATTCTCAGATTTTATATCTTCTGTGTAATCTGCGAAATCTGTGGTTCTTTCCGTAAATGGGTGTATTTTGCTCATATAAAATCGCAGGGAGGATACCTCATTTGAATAAACATGTCAAGTATTTTTACAAATTTATACCCCTACCTGAACGAGTGGTTGTTCCTTTATTCCCATTCAATCGTACTGGGTGGTTTGGTGCTGATATCATAGACCACACGATTGACGCCCTTGACCTCGTTGATAATACGACTAGAAATGATTCCCAGTGTTTCGTGAGGGATGTGGCACCAGTCGGCAGTCATAAAATCTGTTGTTTCCACAGCGCGTATGGCTATGACGTTTTCGTAGCTTCTTTCGTCTCCCATAACTCCCACAGTACTCATGGGGAGCAGTACGGCGAAACACTGGGCAATTGAGCGGTAGAGTCCTGCCTTGCGTATCTCTTCGATAACAATCTTATCGGCGCTGCGAAGGATATCTAAGCGTGGCTTTGTCACTTCGCCAATAATCCGAATGGCCAGTCCCGGACCCGGGAAAGGGTGACGCCAGACAAGTTCTTCCGGTAGTCCAAGCTCTTCGCCAATCTTGCGCACCTCGTCTTTAAATAAAAACCGCAATGGTTCCACAAGTTCAAATCCCAATTCGGCAGGCAGGCCGCCTACGTTGTGGTGACTCTTAATAGTTACTGTAGGGCCTCCATGAGCGGGGATGCTTTCGATGACGTCAGGATAGAGCGTCCCCTGCGCCAGGAACTTTGCCTGAGATATTTTTTTGGCCTCTTCCTTAAAAATCTCAATGAATTCATGACCAATAATCTTCCGCTTTTTTTCAGGATCGGTTACGCTTTTCAGCTTTTTGAGAAATCTCTCCCGCGCATCAATTGGATGCAGGTCTACCGTGAAATTATTCTTAAACGTATTGATAACCTCCTCCGCCTCATAATTCCTCAAAAGGCCGTTATCGACGAAAATGCAGGACAGGTGATTCCCGATGGCCTTATGGATAAGCGCTGCCGTGACGGCGGAATCCACCCCGCCCGATAGTCCGCACACTACACGCCCATCTTTGACCTGTTTACGGATGTCAGCTACAGAATTTTCTACGTAAGAATGCATCTTCCAGTCACCCGTACATTCGCAAATTTCATATAGAAAATTCCGGAGGATCTTACTTCCCTGCGGGGTATGGGTAACTTCGGGGTGGAACTGCACACCGTGGAATGGTTTCGTTTTGTGCTTCACAGCGGCAAAAGGACAATTTTTGGTGAATGCAAGAGATTCGAATTCTGCCGGTAATTCAACCACCTGGTCGCCGTGACTCATCCATACGGTCGTGTCTTTGGAGAGTGATTTGAATAATTTGCTGTTGTCATTAACGGTGCAGGCCGTCCTTCCGTATTCACGTGTAGCTGTGGGCTGCACCGTGGCTTTTAGCATCTGACATCCCAGCTGCATACCGTAGCAGATGCCTAAAATGGGTATTCCCAGTGTAATAATTTCTTTGTCACACCCCGGGGCGTTCTTTACGTATACGCTTGCAGGACCGCCGCTAAGGATGATGCCCTTTGGGCTGGCCTTTCGGATCTCTTCAGCAGTAATCTTATGAGACACAATCTCGCTAAATACGTTATTCTCTCTCACCCGCCGTGCAATGAGCTGGGCGTATTGAGAGCCAAAATCGAGTATGAAAACTTTTTCCTTATTCTCTTCAATCATTTCATTTTCCTGGATGTAAAGTAGTTGTTGTAAAAATTCCCAATCTTTCTTTGCGCTCTTTTAATTATTCCTGGACTCGAATTCTATGAACCTCTACCACAAATAATTTCCCCTTGTAATGATTCATACTAATATAGGAACACAAATAACCTTTCAACCTTGTAATAAGCTGTGGAATGATTTCGGGATGATTTTTTACTTGCAGGGAAATAATACCTTTAAAGTTTGCAGGAGGATAACTCACTATATCCGCAAAATCTCCGTTTAATGAAATCAATATAGAATCGAGTTCCTGTGCTTTTGAGATTACAATTTGATCGGCTGAATCTGGAGGAATATAATCTCTTAATCGAAATACTTCGTTACCTGCATCTTGAAGTGATTTGATTATAAAATTGGATATGCAGTGGCCCGCAAAGAATCTTAAAGCCATTAAACCGAGACCTCAAATTCAGACAAATGACGGGCATAATCCAAACAGGCAGCAATTTGTTCTTTAGTAATATCAGGAAATTCTCCTATGATCTCTTCAGAGGTTTTGCCCGCCGCCAAATATCCAAGGATAAGACTAACAGGAATTCTAGTTTCCTTAATCCTTGGTTTACCCCTCAACACATCGGGTGTGCTCACAATATGATTTCTCCAATCCATTTCCTTCATATATTACACCAGCCTTTCTCTATTGTCCTTATAAAATCTTTCTTTGCGCCCTTTGCGTCCCCCCCATTTTCATGAGGACAAGCTTTTACGGAGAATTTCCATGCCTTAAACTAATGAGATTCCAGTATAACTTCCTTTTCACAAAAGCGACTTTTATCTTTTGTTATAAACAATTTTTATGAATTACGAAGGTGTGTCCCACGCTTCTATTTTGAGATAAAACAGATTTATACACCCAAATCCATTGTTAATAATCTTATCACATTTTCAGGCAATGGAAACATTTTTTCCTCTTTCTCTGCTTGGTCGAGATTTGTTTCATCGCCATTTTCATCGCGGAAGATAAAGTCAATCTCTTTCTTCACAAAAGCCGCCAACACAGCATAATTATAACAAATTTATTCTGGCATCTGTTTTCTGGCTAATTTGCTGATTTTTATAAAACGTCTGGCAGTTACATTTTTAATCTGAGTAATTAAAGAGTTTTTCCAGTCATTAACAAATTTTGGCGAATAAATATAAACAATTAATTTATTTTGTTCTTCTTCTTTTAATTTTTTTGTTATCTCACATAAAGCGTGTCCTGCAATCCAACGGACATATGTATCCATATTATTATTGTTAATAATCGATATAAGTGATTTAACAGCCGTTTTTGACCCTATTTTACCCAAGGCATAGGCTGCTCTTTCATGGATATCGGTATCCTCGCCCATATTTTTAAGGATTGATATGAGTGGTTCAACTGCTTTTTTCGAACCTATTACACCCAAAGCATTGGCTGCCCACCGACCAACGTACCAATCTTTAACCTTAAGGATTGATATAAGTGGTTTGGTTGCCTTTTCAGAACCTATCTTACCTAAGGCATAGGCTGCCCACCGGCCAACGTACCAATCTTTAACCTTAAAGATTGATATGAGTGGTTCAATTGCCTTTTCTGAGCCTATTTCACCTAAGGCATCAGCTACACTCCTACGGACATCTTTGTCTGTAGAACTATCTTTAAGTATCGCTATGAGGGGTTCAACTGCCGTTTCCGAACCTATTTCACCTAAAGCGTAGGCGGTACTCTTACGGACATTGTTATCAGTAATAATATTTTTAAGTATCGATATGAGGGGTTTAACAGCCTTTTCTGAGCCTATTTTGCCTAAGGCATAAGCTGCACTTTTACGGACATCCTTGTCTGAATTGCTATCTTTAAGGATCGATATGAGGGGTTCGATTGTTTTTTCCGAACCTATTTTACCCAAAGCATCAGCTACAATCCTACGGACATTTTTGTCTGTATAACTATTTTCAAGGATCGATATGAGGGGTTTAACTGCCTTTTCAGAGCCTATTCTACCTAGGGCATCGGCTACACTCTCATGGACATACATATCAGCATCCTTGTCTTTAATGACCGATATGAGGGGTTCAACTGCCTTTTCAGAGCCTATTTTGCCTAAGGCATAGGCTGCACTCTCACAAACATCTTCTGTATTCTTATATTTGAGAATCGATATAAGTGGTTTAATTGCCTTTTCTGAGCGTATTTCACCCAAAGCATCGACTACCAATCGACCCATATCTGTATCTGTATCTTTGAGAATCGATATGAGGGGTTTAACAGCCGTTTCTGAGCCTATTTTGCCTAAAGCATAAGCTGCACTTCTACGGACATCCTTGTCTGTGTTGCTATCTTTAAGGATCGATATGAGGGGTTTAATTGCCTTTTCAGACCCTATTTCACCCAGGACATCGGCTGCCCACCGACCTACATCCGTATTAAGAAGTGTAATCAGTTTCTCTATTAACTCTGAATCCGATATTTTTATCAGGACATGCCTTGCTTCTTCATTTTCTATATTTTTCAATAATTCATCAATCAGTCCTTTAAACTCAGAGCGTATCCCTTTGTATTCACCAAGGCACGAGCCGGCTAAATAAAGGTCATATTTCCTGATGGTTTTTATCAGTGCTTTTGCTGTCTCTTCATCGAGCAACCCGACGGTAAAGACGACGGTCTCATCCCAGCGTTTGTACTCAAGGCATTTTTCCAATATATCCTGATCAATACGATTATTCCTACAGAGTATATTTTTTAGATAGATCGCCGCAAGGTATTCCTGGAATGATTGGTGTGTGTAAGCAACTACCGCCTCCCCTTCCTTTTCCACAAGATTATGGGTAACACTCCATGATGTTAAGTCATCTAGCTGTTTCTTATCATCACGGAAAAATTCATATCCCATTTTCAAAGGGAATGAACCGAGGTGATTATTTGCTATTGCCTCGTAGGAAAGCCTTGCCAGGTCTTCCTGGATTCTTATTGCAGTTGTGCAGGCGGAGGACTCGCCTTTCTTATCACGCTCCCATTTTTCAAAAAGATAGCTGATAAATGTTGTGTAAAGTGACGTGCGATTCTTTATCTCAGAAAGCCTGTCATTTAAAAGAAGTGTTTTAACCATCTTGAGTAGAATGGGTACACTTAACAGGTCATTATTGCGGCTGAGTATTGCCTGAAAATCTTCATTATTGTAATATTTCCCAACGTATTCTTTAATTTTTTTGTTATCAAGGAGTTGAATTTGCAAGTATTCGTATTTTGGATCAAGGTCTTTCTTGATCCATTCATAGCCAATGGGTCTGGTAGTTAGAATAATTTTGTTCCTCTCTCCAAAGACGTCTTTATGCTTTAAGCTATTATTAATATTGCCATATTTTCCTATCTGGTCTAAACCATCAAGGAGAAACAAAAACCGTCGCCCCTCTGCGTCATATTTATTGAGATTATATCGCGTATCAAGAAGGGAAAAGAACGCATCCCTTGTTTGTATCTGTGAGACGTCCTTAATCTGAATAAAGAGGGGGATGTATTCTGCATTTTCGCATTCCGAGCAGACCTGTTTTGCTATCCAAAGCAAGAGTGAGGTTTTCCCGATACCAAGATCTCCAACAACCATGTAATCTCGTTCGCTATTTACAATCTCCTGGACAGTGATTGAGTCAAAGCAATATTCCTGTTTTTCCGATAGTTCATCGGGATTAAAAGCAGGGTTGGGGTTACTGTGGGGGAATTTCTCTTTGGATGGATCGTGCCGTTTTCTTCTTATCTGAATATGAGGTACAATATATTCGTTCATTCTAAACTCTTTTTAAGCTCTTCATCATACCTTTTTGCTAATTTGTCAAATAGCTCACGTAATGGCTTTTTTCCTGTGGTTGGTAAACTGGTGTTAATTATATTCCCGTTTCCTTGAATTACCGTTGTTCCGGGACTATTTGTAATAGACAGATTTTGCTGCATCTCTTGTTTTTTGTCAATAATTTCAGGTTTTTGGCTTATTCTTGGTTGTGGCTTCCCATCCGGTTTCTGGGGTGGTAGTTTTACCCTTTTCCACAAAGGTCTCCATATCATGCCAGGCTCACTTTCACTATCCGGACCCGCCCAGATAATCGGGAGGGTGTTATTTGGGACGTTGTGGGGAAAGATAAATAGGCTTTGAGAATCTTCATATCCTAAAGGATGATCCGGATATAATTGATTGCCATACTTCTCGCATATCTCTTTTAGCCGTTTTCTCAGTTTGGGATCAGGGAAATAACAGGAATTATCTGAAAACGCCTTGTATTCCTCAGATACTATTTTTGCTGAAATAACCTTTTCAAAACCAGCATTTTCTTCTACCTTTCTTAAACCTTTTTCAAAGGCTACGAGATTTGCATAGTATTTTTTTATATTTTGGGGAATTGTGGAAAGTTTTTCCTCAAAAAAACTTATTGCCTGATCTCCAGAGCCTATTATGTCATCAATGAAAACCAGCGCTTTGATATCAGCTAAGTTAATATTCGTAAAGGGTTCATATGGGAAACATTTTTGGGAAATTTTCAGTTTCTTGCGAATGCTATACAAGAAATTACCTCCGCTGGCACTGGGGGAATTGCCTAAGGGATAGAACCTTACTCCTGAAAAATCGTTATTAAATATTTTCTTGAGTTCCTCTGATAAAAACCCTAACCACTTTTGAATTTGGACATAAGAGAAGACTTCAACCTTCTCAAGAATAAACACCATATCGTCTTGTTCAGAAGGCTCAAAATTCTCAAACCAATCCTTAACTTCTGCCTTTTTTGCCTCTACTACTATCCCTGCTGATTTCCATTTTTTTAATACAGCATCAATACGTTGATCACGTTCGTTGATACTTTTTTTCTTGTTGGACATAAATTCTGTTGTAATATTCTTTAATATGGTTGAGTTTTTCTTTTGCTGATTCAACTCTTTGAAATTATTTATATATCATGCCAGGATATTTCGTAAGTAATGAATTGCATAAATTTCATCCTTGCCTTTATTAGCTTGCGTCCTGTGTCTTGCATTCAGTATTATGTATTCCAAATATTGAACTTGCATGCCGTTAATTTACAGTAATACTATGCAAATTTGGTTTATCATACTTAATCAGAATTAATTGAAAATGGCAATGAAAAATATTACCTATGAGATACCAAAAAACAATAAGGAGGTATTTCTCTATCCGGCTTTAGACCGTATTCCAGGGTTAATACTGGAAAACAGACGTAAAATACATAGTTATACATTTGAAATCAACGGCATCCCGTTTCAGGAATTCAGAGATAAAATCCGCATGGCTGTGGTACGCAAGGCGGTATGTTATACAAACGGGATCAAATCTTTAATTAGGAAAGACCCATCTGCACAACACCGATATGAACGGACCGGCATGCGAAAAGAGACGTCATTGCAAGCAGCACAAGACAAATTATGCATCAATGAATTGACACTCGATTATGAGACTATCAAAAATATTCCAATTATTCAGACGGGCCATGAGCCTGTTTTTTACCATCCTGGGATATGGATTAAAAATCATCTTATCCACTCATTGGCCAAAAGACTCGGCGGCATCGGCGTAAATATGATAGTGGACAACGATGGTTGTAATATGGGCTTTATGTACGTGCCGATTTTGTCAGAAAAATCAGCATCTGTTGAGAAGATATCACTTGTAAAGAATAAAGACCATATGGCGTACGAAGAGATTGTGATAGATGATTTCGGATCGATACTCCAATTCAAAGAAGAAGTTATTGCCCTGCTTTGTAAAAATGTCTTTCGTGAAGATGTAGAAACAATCATGAAAGATGTGCAGAGTATGTTTGAACAGTTTATCAATCGGATAGGGGGGTACTATCAACAAGGATGTATTGATATGGTGGGTTTAATGACTGCATCGAGAAGATCATTAGAAGAGGATTTTGGCTTAGAAAACCTGGAAGTTCCTGTATCATGGATGTGTGATACAGACGGGTTCTATCATTTTTTATTGCACATTTTATATGATGCTGGCCGATTTGCCAAAATATATAACGATAAATTGTCTGAATACAGGGGCATTCACAAAATTCGCTCAAAGGCTAACCCTCTGCCGGATTTGAAGGTTTTGGATGATTCAATTGAATTACCTTTTTGGGTATGGAAGGCAGGCGAACAACGAGCCAGGTGTTATGCCTTGAATAATGGTGATGACATAAAGATTACAGATGGAATTGATACTTTGGTTATTCTGAAAAAAAATGGAGATTCAGGGGAAAACATATCTAAGTTGAAGACGTTAAGGGAGTCCGGTTTTAAGATACGTCCACGTGCGATCACCACAACAATATTTGCGCGTCTACTCTTTTCGGACGTATTTATCCATGGCATTGGGGGGGCGAAGTACGACACCATCACTGATGAAATTATAAAAGAATTTTTTGACATCGACCCGCCTGATTTCGTGACGATTTCTGCAACTCTCTTTTTGCCATTAGTCTCCTATGAGGTGGATGTCAAAGTATTGCTGGAGTTACAGCGGGCTGTCAGTGATATGCGTTACAATCCGGAGAAATATGCCTCAAAAGATGTTCGAAATGAACCGGAGTTTGTGAACAGGGTTCAGGAAAAGCAAAGGTTGATACAAACGATGGCTGTCAGTAACTCTGAAGAAAAAAGACGGCATTTTGGCCGGATAAAAGAATTGAATAGATTGATGCTGTCTCAGATAGACCCGGAAATACAAAAGAAGCAGGATGAAATGCAGTCGATTCATAACAGGTTGGCCTATAATGAAGTCGTAAGATTTCGGGAATATCCTGTATGCCTTTATCCTACGAAGGTTCTGAGGGAGTATATGCAGAACGTTTTTTCCTGAGCGTGAAATACAGATACACAGCGGTGATAACGCTAATCACGGTACTGATGATGATCAGGTTTGTTTTCAGAACAAGGACCGAATAGAAAGCCTCTTTGACGTCAATTTCCACCAGAAGCACCCAGTTAACGTCCCGCAGATTTTCGAGCGGCGTGTAAGCGCTGAGTACAGGGATATTACGATAGTCTTTTATCACCCTTACATCGGTATTCCCGCGAAGCGCATCCCGTACGGCATCGGTGTTGATTTCAAGTTTTAAAATAGTGTTTTGGCTGATAAATCTTGATTTCGAGCGCATAAAGTAATCGTCACCTACAATATAAATCTCACCAGTATCGCCTAACCCATCACGTTGTGATAACAGAATATCAATCCTGGAATAAGGTTCTTCGATAATAACAACACCCAGTAGTTTATTCGCAAGGTCATATATGGGGGCTGCCACCATAAATATGAAATCTTTTCCCTCTTCGCACCAGGTCAAATCAGAGAATTTAATACTATTTAACCCTTCCTTAAATATTTCGCCTATGGTAAATGAGCTGTATGCGCCGGTGCTCAGATTTGTTCCAATATATTCATCTTTTTTGACTCCAAAACAAATATTCCCGTCTGTATCAACCAGAAACATGTTCTGATAACCGTATTGCCGGAGGAAATGTTCAAGCAGAGGGCCGTAATAGGTATCTACCTGTCTGTACGAAGAGCTCTCAAAGCCGCCTGTTTGGAATGCATTTGAAAAACGTGGTAAACTCTGAACGACCAGCGGGTTTTTCGAGAGTACATTAATATCCCCATATCTCTCGTGGAAGAAGTTTTGGATTTGCATCTTTTTGATTTCGCGAACAGAAATCAAGTGGTTTATAGCTTCGTTCCTTATGGCAGGGGCAAGGGCTTTATACGTCATTGGTCCCATGATGACTAAAAACGTAAAAATTGCAATGCCCGATGCGCTGAGGATTCTATAAATAGGTTTCAATTTGCCAATTCAAGATCTGATGGATACTTGCTCCGCCGTGAGTAAATAATTGTGAATAAATTATTTTGTGGCATCAAATATTTTTACAAGATAATACAAATAAATTTAATTTTGTCAAGCTTATTAACTGATTGACTGATACGTTTCAATAAAAAAGGTCATGTCTTCAATATCTCCGTCTATTACCTCCATAGTGTAATGAGTAATTTGATTCCTTTTCAGGATACTGAAGATCCTCTCCATATCCATATCGTACTCTCTGGAAAAATGGGAATGTGTGTCACCGTCCGGATTTTTAAGGTTCCAGCTAAGGGGAGTTCGATTGGTGTTCAGATGCACGCCGATTACCTGACATTGCTTGCAAATCGTGTCAATGCCCTTATAAAAATCAAATTTGTTTAAAATAGCGGATGCCCATAGATGGCCTGTATCAAGCCAGATTGGGCAATCGAGATATATCAGGTGAGCGGGTGTCTGATTGCCGTTACCAATGCCTGGAAAGTCGTTTTCTATGCAGATGGTATAGGATGAATACCGTTCCCTGAGTTGTTTCATATGTTCTTTCACCGTATTTTGATAATTTTTGAATTCATCCGTTTCCAGGAATTTCGGGTCCATTACACGTGTGTCGTTAAGCCGGTAGTTATTATCCATCGCATCACGCAGTACCTTGCCATAGTGTGCCGGATCGTTTTTAATGGGCTTCTGGGTCATAAAAAAACCATGAAACAATGCTACGCTGCTTCGAAGCGACTGCATGACAGATGCAGTATTTTGAAATCCTGCAAGGACGGTGTTAAAATCGTTGTTGGCGAGATTAATAAAATAATCGGAAAATACGGGGGCGTGGACAGAGAACCCGACGTCAAGGTCTTTAATTTTGTTGTATAAGTCCCTGGTAACGGAGTTGTGTAACTGAACGCCAAATTCAAAACCTTGTGATTCAATATAATCCCTGCAACGTTTGATCTTTGCAAGTGTATCTCCATGATGGAAACACATGGTGCTCAGTTCTATTCTTGTACGCATCCGGTCTGAAATAACCTCATCATAAATTTCGCAATTGTTTTGAAATTAACCTTAACCTTTTCGTTAAGTATAAAGAGGACTCCGTAGATTTGCGAGTCAACTGAACAAGTAAGCCTTTTAGTATAGAAACTTTTTAGAAAAATGAAAGATGAATTCGTAAATTTATAATCCTGCATTAACGTAAGCATTATAGGACACTATTTGACCAATAGCAGGAAATATATTCTGATTCGTGACTGTTTCCACCAGCGAGGTTTGTTTTACTTGATTCTTTGAAGGTGTCTATAATTACAGATAACGATATAGCTTAGAGAATTATTGATTCCTGGAGGAATAGATGAATTAAGAAGGTACATAATTTGCGCACTTTACAATAAACTTATGGATGGTGGAAATTTTTTCCCATTTGACCTTGTTCCCGTTAAGGATCAATCATGATAGAAACATCCAGCGTGTCAGCAAGCAACAAGCCCATAGATTATGGTGTTCAACTAGGCGCCTACGACAGCGCAGAGACCTCTTCATTTAAAAACATTATTTATGATGAATTAAGAAGACAGTCTTCGGAGAAGACATCCAATTATGACACGTTGACGACACGCATTGATGGCGGGGTTGTATCCCTGCTTGAGCGCAATAATTTTGAGACACAGGCATTATATTCCGACACAAGAAAGGAAGCGTCATCGTTGTCATTAAAAGATCAATTTAGAAAATATAAAGAAGACCAATTGTTATCGAAGCCGGGGGGAGATAATTACGCCATAAACAATGGCAACGGCGTAGACCAGTCTAAATTTACCGTGAGGGTTGGAAAAGACCTCAAAGATGCCGGTGAAAATTTCATAAATATATTTAAGGATATTGGCGACGGCGCGACAATCAAATACATCGATAAAGACGGCAACATCAAGGAAGGGAAAAAGGTGGGATTCGCGGGCACGATCATTAATTTCTTTAAAGATATGGCTAGTGGAATCACCTTCGGTAAGTACACGCCCGCAGGTGAAGATGCTCCGGACAATGCCTTAGAAGCTACAAAACATTTCTTTAAGAAGATTTTTGTCGATGCTCTCTGTAAAGACGTAGTTGTAGGGATACCGAGAAGCGCTATTCATGTGGGAGAGGATGCGGTTTTCGCGTGCATCAACCTGGCAGAAACAATTCCGGATGCTACGATTGGCAATTTCAAGGTGGGGCAGAAGGCAACAACAGAAATCTTTGATGATACGCAGGTGTTTATAGACTTTGTTACGGACGTCATTCCCACGGGTGAAGCGGGATCAAGAACACATGCCTTTACGTTTAAAAAGGGTCTTAAAGGACTTCCCATTGTTTATAACATTACTTCGCCGGAGCAGGGGATGGATGATGAAAACTGGAAATATGTACGAAATACCCCTCTGAGGAAGACCATCGAGTCGGTTGCAACGTTTATCCCGATCCGAATGTAAATAATCTAATAATCTAAAATTGTATTGATATTCGCCATAATATTGATATAATTTTTTTAAAGTTTAAGCGCCAGTAGCTCAGCTGGATAGAGCATCGGATTTCTAATCCGGCGGTCGAGGGTTCAAGTCCTTCCTGGCGCGCCAAATGAAAAATATTAATATTTTTATATGCAGTGCGGTGGGCGTAGCTCAGTTGGATAGAGCATTAGACTGTGGCTCTAAGGGTCGCGGGTTCGAATCCCGTCGTCCACCCCAACTTAAATATAAACAAATCAAATACTCAAGTGGTTTGACTTGATTAATAATACCAAATAATTCTTTATTCCTTCTCGCCATAATTTTTTACCAATTCTCTTTTTAAGTATTCCACCCTTTCCCTTGCCTGCACTATTCTTAAGAAAATCAGACCACCGATATATCCAAATATCTCGGTTGATTTCTGTTCGTCTATAATGTTTGTATATGCATCTATTGCCTTATTGTTATAATTTACCTGCTCTCTCTCATATAACAAGGCCAATTCTTCATAAAGATTGCCGATCCGATACTGTGCATTCACAGGAGTTATTCCCTCAAACTTCTCTATTATTTCACCAAATTTTTCAATTGCCTCGTTATAATGTATTTTTGCACCCGCATCATCACCGATGTCATAGAGCGCCAGTCCCACATAATGATACGCCTCTGCCACTGCGTACGAATGTTCCTGTGCCTCTTTCTTGTATCCCTCCCTAAGCTCCTCCAGTATATTTTTGTATCTTTGTTCCATCGCCTCGACAAGGCTAATACTCAACGGGATATCAGCATCTTCCAGTTCATTCTGGCTTTCCAATATCACCTTTGGGAGAAGTAACTTCGACAAGCTCTCCAGGTTTAATCCCTTAACAAGATAGAGTTCGCCTACGGAATGAAATATCTTGTTTCCCGGCGCATTATGAGAATCCGATTCAATGCCTTGCTCAGACCTGTCCCGATCCCGGAAATTCTCCGGCTTCTCCTCAGAATGACAAAGGACGAAGGAATGATTACCGCTGTCATTCTGTGGAGTGGTACGACGAAGAATCTCAATTTTTGAATTTCTAAACGTCAAAATAGCGTCTATCTCTTCTCCGCTCAATCCGAATTCTTTGCTCAGGAATTGAGAAAGCTTGTAATCGCTTGCCCGATTCAATTGCTTGTATAACCGCAATAATTTGATCAGAATAGCCAATTTGTAAGAAGGCCTTTTCCCGTGCAATACAGTCCTCCTGAAGAAGATAAGCCAGGGATCTCTACTGGTAAAATTCAAACGCCCCTCGTAGCCGTAAAAAACTTCTAATGCAGTTCCCAGCTTATACCGTTCCCAGTCCTCAGATTCCCTGTAATTAAGTTCCTGGTATCTTCTGTCGATTC
>VGXX01000024.1 GCA_016873155.1 Planctomycetota bacterium
GAGATTATCAGGAATTACGACAGTCAATTCAAAGGTAAAACAGAAATTCGATAATATCTTGCTTCTTGATGTTGCTGTAGCTCCATTTCCCGAATGTAATAAATTAAAATCCAATCTTACACAACTTTAAGCCCTGGTCAAATGCCGGTATTTGATGCGATGGGGCTGGTCGTCTGCCGTACCGAGACGTTTTTTTCTATCAGCCTCGTATTCGGAATAATTTCCTTCAAACCAGACGACTTTGCTATCGCCCTCGAATGCCAGAATGTGGGTGGCAATTCTGTCTAAAAACCAGCGGTCATGGCTGATTACCACGACACAGCCGGAGAAATTTTCCAGGGCGTCTTCCAGCGCCCGCATGGTGTTTACGTCGAGATCGTTCGTGGGTTCGTCCAGCAGAAGCACATTGGCGCCCTCTTTCAGCATACAGGCAAGATGCACCCTGTTCCGCTCTCCCCCGGACAACGTTCCCACAGGTTTTTGCTGGTCTGTCCCGGAAAAGTTAAAGCGCGCCACGTATGCGCGTGAATTGACCTCCCGGCTGCCAAGCCGGATAATGTCACGTCCCCCCGAAATTATCTCCCATATGGTTTTCTTTGGATCAAGGATTTCACGACTTTGTTCGACATATGCGAGCTTAACTGACTCACCAACCCGAATCGTACCGGCATCCGGTTTTTCCTGACCGATAATCATTCTGAACAGTGTGGTTTTGCCGGCGCCGTTAGGACCGATGATTCCAATGATTCCTCCGCGTGGCAGGGAAAACGTCATCCCCTCGACTAAAATATTATCACCGTATGCCTTGGTGACCTTATCTGCCTCAATAACCAAATTACCCAGTCTCGGTCCTGGTGGGATATAGATTTCTAAATCCTTTGTCCGGTTTTCACTTTGTTGTTCAAGGAGCGATTCATACGAGTTAATACGCGCCTTTGATTTTGCGTGCCTGCCCTTTGGAGTCATTCTGATCCATTCCAGCTCGCGCTGTAGGGTCTTTTGTCGTTCTGTCTCCTGTTTTTCTTCCTGCTGTAACCTGTTTTGTTTTTGCTCAAGCCATGACGTATAATTCCCCTTCCAGGGAATTCCATACCCCCTGTCCAGCTCCAATATCCAACCGGCTACATTATTGAGAAAATAACGGTCATGAGTTACCGCGATTACGGTTCCTGCATAACTTTTCAAATGATGTTCCAGCCATGCAACCGATTCGGTGTCAAGGTGGTTAGTCGGTTCGTCTAAAAGTAAAATATCAGGTTTTTGCAATAATAACCGGCAAAGCGCTACACGGCGTCGTTCTCCACCTGATAATACCTTTATGGGCATGTTCCCTTCGGGGCAACGCAGGGCGTCCATCGCCATTTCCAGACGGGCATCCAGATCCCACGCACCAAGCGCATCGATTTTTTCCTGTACTTCCCCCTGCCGTTCTATGAGCTTGTTCATGTCATCAGCCGACATCGGTTCGGCAAATCGCTCATTTAATCGGTTGTACTCATTATGAAGGTCTACCAGGTCTTGAACACCCTGCTCCACAATTTCACGCACTGTTTTTGTTTCGTTCAGTAAAGGTTCCTGTTCCAGAAATCCAACTGTATAACCGGCGGAAAGGTTTGCCTGTCCGTTAAAGTCCTTATCTACTCCGGCAAGGATGCGCAGGAGGGAACTCTTTCCCGAACCATTTAAGCCCAGCACGCCAATCTTTGCGCCGTAAAAATACGAAAGGGAAATGTCCCTCAATACAGGTTTCTTCTCATAATGTTTGCTTACCTTATGCATAGAATAGATGACTTTGTTTGGTTGTTCACTCATTTGGACTATCTCCCGGAAAATGCTCTCAAAATAACCGTATAGTATTTTAATTTCTTTATCTTTTATCTTGCATCTTGATCACTACTATAAAGATATTTTGTCGGTTTGGCAAGTCTCTACTCTGATATAAAGCTGTATCTTAGGCATGTTGTACTGTGTAAGCCATCGAGTAAACAAGAGAAGTGCATTCCTTAATGATGAGCCGAACTGTTTTGAGATATGAGATTGGACTTTAAGGGTATATCCCTCCCCTTTTAGTTTTTCACAGCAAGTAATTTCTCAATGGATGATCTGTAGTTATTCCCAATATTATGTATCAACTCTTTCATGAATAAGGCCGAATTTATGAGAGCATAACTGGCATTCAACGTAATTATCTTTTTCTCGCAAATTAGGTAAAATACCGCTTTCTAAACGTATTCCAAATTCAGGAGATTGTTTAACAACTCTAAAACTGCTCGTAAAAATTACAAATGTTTCCTTGTTGCCACAGTTTGCGCATTCAAAAAATGTTTTTGTTATCATGGAATAGGTCTCCTCGTATGTATGAAAAAAGTTCCGTCATTTAAAACCTTTTTTATCTATAAATTTATTTATACAGCACTTCAATTCTGCCAAATCAGAGGATTTCTTGACAATGTCAACATCGGTCAACAAGGCAATAAGTCTACACTTATTGCCGCTGAATGATGTGTTGATGATGACAGGTATCTTTCGGTGCCCGTATATGATTTTCTCCACCAGTTCAACACAATCCATATCTGGCAAATAGGTGTCCATTATCACAAGGTCCGGGAGATGTTCATTTGTCTTTTTTAGCGCTTCGCAACCGTCATGTGCAGTAACGATGTTATATCCCTCTAACAGTAGTTCTTGTTTTAATAACAAGAGATGATTTTTATCATTTTCTACCACGAGTATGGTACTCATCTTTTATCTCCTTTATGATACCGTTATTTGGAGCCGTAAATATGTTCGCTATCGGCAGCAGAAGGCAGATAATTTAAACCTACAAAAGTAAAGTTCACTATCCCAAAGGAAATAAGTAGCCAAAATGCCAGAATGAATATTCCAAGAGAAATCCATTTTGTAACCGCCGACCTCCAGATTTCTCTTGTTATATAAGCAATAGACGCTATCACATATACAATCAGGGTAATATTTATTAAACTTATTTGCTTTGCTCCTTTCTTTTTTATGAAGTTTTATAAATCATGGGATATCTGCCTTTTATGGTTTTTTTTACGGAAATATATGAATAGAGAAGTTACAACACACAGCCAGATTTGAACGGTAATGATATAGTAAATGAGACCTTTTAGAAGCTTGCCGATATAAGATTTATTCAATATTTCAGCAATTGCGCTGAATGGGGTGTCAAAAAATGTAGCGCTCTTATTTTTGAATGATTTGAACAAAGTATGCTGTTTCGCTTGTGTAAGTGGAGAATTGTATTTTAGGTTGAGCTTTGTGTCAGATTCAGCTTTGGCAGGTTGTAATGCGGGGTAGACTGGTTTTGTATTGGGCGGGCCGGTCTCTGAAATAGATGTTTTTGGCTCTTTATCTGATCGTTCTGCAGACTTTTTCAATTGTGGGATTGCGGGTTTTACGACAGAAAGGATATCCTCCTTTTCCTCCACCTCTTCTTTTTCTTCCTCCTCTTCAGATTCCGAACGCGCGGACTCTGCTAATCTCGTCCCAGGAATAGTGTCCCCGGATGATTTCATTTCAGATGGTTGAGAAGTTTCTACCTCTGTCGTTGATGGCTTTGATTCTACCTTGCTTTCTTGAGGGGGAGTGGTAACTGGTTTTACTACCTGCGGCGGCCCTACAGACAATGCCTGCATACGTTCTACCATTATTTTTTTATAATTTTGAAGCGCCTCCTCTGCCTTATCGTTCATTCCCAATTTTTTGTATGACAACCAGAGTCTCTCATAAACTTGCGCGTATTCCGGTTTAATACGGGTAACCCTGGTAAATTCCCTGACAGCGTCATCATACATGTTTTGCCTGAAGTAGATACTTCCAAGACCAAAATGTGCCTCAGCATGGTCTGGATCAATCTCTATCACCTTTTTTAACAGTTCCATGGATTGCTCCATTTTGCCAAACCTATAGAGATTGTAAGCTTCTAAGTAATACTTGTTTGCATCGTCATATCTTTCAGCAAACAGGGCTTTACTTAAGCACACTAATATTAAGATTGGAAATAGTATGAAATGTATCTTCATAGCTAATGTAGCAAAGACTATTCAAGAATAAATTGTCACATAAAACAAAAAATTCTTTATTTTGGTTCCTGCCCCCTGCGCAAAATTTTACTATAATCCCGTAAAAGAACAAAAAAACAGTGAAGTTTTCAATTGACAGAATGATTGAAAAAAAGTTATAAATTGTTAAAATGAAAAAGAGTAAAAGGAGGCTTTTTAATAAACCTTGCACGTTTATTTATTAATTTACTAACACATAATTATAGTCTTTAATTATTACCCCCCCCTAAGGATCATAAATAACAGTCATACCATTCAGTTCAACTACGGCAAGGGAAGTTACATTACCATCGGTCACAGGAAATACGAACTCATGCAGGATCGCTTACTACGCCACCGTGCACTGAAAATGTGAACTGGCTGGTGCTAAAGGAGCCGATTGAAGTCTCACAGGCAGAGGTAAACAAATTTGCCGAACTCTTTAAGTGTGATGCAAGGCCGGTTCAGCATATTTACGGACGAGTCGTCATGGAAAATGAGTAATAGCGGCTTTTGTCTCTCATCCTGGCATGACAAGTATTTTAGTGACGGATAACGCATCACTGTGGTTGCGGTTACATTGTCCTCTCAAGGGGGAATTGCTGATGTGTCTTTACCAATGCTGGCGTGGTTTGCATGGCTAAACTAAAACTCGATCTCCACAATATCTGTAAAAAAGGGCATTTAATTGAAAGCGAACTCAATCGAGTCGTTACTGAGGCCGTCGAGAAAAAAATTGCTATCGTGGAAATTATCCCCGGAAAGGGAAGCGGGCAGCTAAAAAAAACCGTCTTGCGGTTTCTCAACCGGCCTGATATAAAAAAACTTTCTCATCGCATAGATAAAGACAGCGTAAATTTTGGAAGGCTGTTTGTTCGTTTTAAACATTGATAACTGTGCGCAATAACGGTTATAAGCAAAACGAAGAGACCTCTGTTATCCGGGAATATTCAGGCATTGCCCCTACCTATGACGTCCGATGGGCATCTTATATTACAGACTCAAGCCCATCTTGCCTGACAAGTAGTTTGCATAGTATTTAACATTCAAATCAACAATTTATGTTTGACATATCATTGAAACGTATGGTAATTTAACTTTTACATTATGTAAATTATTTACATCTTTACAGATTTTAAAAGGTGAGTTAATTATGTCGGTAAAAAAATATCTGTTCTTGATAAGCGCTCTAATCGCAGTCGTCATGCTTTGCTCCCTGGCGTCATGGGCATCTTCTCCAACGAACCAAAAGCCAGCGATTTTATACTTTTTAAACAAATTAATTGAAACCGATGGACAACGAGATGCATCGGCTGGCACTGGGATAATTGTCGGTAAAGTTACCAATACCGATGGACTACCCCTTTCCGATGTAACCATAAGTATTCAGTCTCTTACTGAAGAAACGGTATACGGAGATTCCTTTGAAGATGTAACCACAACCGACAATAAAGGAAAGTTTAAGATAACCGGTCTGATACCCGGCAAATACATCGTCAGGGCTAAGCCCTCTTCTGACGAATTCTACCTATCGAATGATAAATTCAATGTTACAGTAAAATCGAAAAAGACCAGGAGCGTCAAAATTAAACTCTCCGCAGCATCACATGCCGATTCTGAATACGTTGGAAGTACAATATGTTTAAGTTGTCATCCTAAACAAAAGGACTGGAATGATACCGCTCATGCAAAGACCATCAGCACGCCAACGTCTGAGACAGTTGTCGCCCCATTCAATGGAGACATCATTACCACAAGTGACGGCAAAGTAAAATTTAAACCCTTTGCCGAGAATGATGAATATAAAGTTACCCTCTATGATTTAACTGACGAGTCAACATCCGTCACTTATACCATAGCCAGAACCCATGGCGGTGTGGCTTTAGCCGGGAAACAGAGATACCAGGTAAAGATTGGAAACAGCCATTACATTTTACCCATCCAGTATAATAACCGCAACGTCGATGAGAACAACCCCGACGCCGCGTGGGTTTCCTACAATGCGAGCAACTGGTACAACAGTGACAATACTTTAATAACCACAGATGCAAATACCCCTCCTAATAAAGATAAATCTTTTGAGCAGAATTGCGAAGGTTGCCACGCTACAGGCCTGAGTATAACAAAAAATGATGACGGAGAGTTTGTTTCGGGTTCCAAAGAACTGGGTATTTCCTGTGAAAGCTGTCATGGGCCTGGTGGACTTCATGTATCCGAAGGTGGTGGAAAAGCACGACACATCGTTAATCCTAAATACCTGGCCACCGACCGTGGCAATGAAGTTTGCGGTCAATGCCATATCAGGGTAATAAATAAGGCAGGTGAAAGCGGCGCTGAATTTGAGACAGAATATCCCTGCATCATCAACGGTGAAGAGATTACCCCATTTATACCGGGCAAAATCCTAGCAAATTATATTGAGGAAACAGGTTCTGATGGTAAACCTACGGCTGGCTATTGGAACGATAATGATACAACTACTTTTGGTGAAAATGCTTCAGAGAATAATCATTCTCAAAAACATCGCCAACAATATCAGGATTTTGTCGGGAGTTACCACTACAACAACGTCGGGCTTAAATGCTTTACCTGTCACGAACCGCACGGTTCAGGCGTGAGCGGCGCGCCCCAATTATTACGGGAAAGTGACAACAATAAGCTCTGCATTAACTGTCACGATGGTCTTACAAAAACTATGGAAAAGGATGGTGAATTACAAAACAAACATGCCAAACACCTTTATAGTTCATCAAATGTTGGGGGAAGCCTCTGCACGGGCTGCCATATGCTCAAAACAGCCAAAAGCGCTGTAGATAATGATATTTCTTCTCACGTCTTTGACATTATAAAGCCATACACAAGCAAAGCTATGTCTGATGCCAACACTGCGGCAGGCAAGACAAATAGCCCCAGCACCGTTATTACCAATTCCTGTTACGACTGCCACTCAGACGAGGATACCGACTACAGCGTTGAACGGTGGAATGAATGGGAAAAAGAAGACTCATAAAGCAAAATAAGGTATTCATATCAATTATCGCCGTTCTCTTTATCCTCTTAGGATTGACCCTGTATTTTGGCAGCAATCAAATATACGAGAGAGAAGCTAAATGGCAACATGGGAATACGGTTGCACGACTGCTTTCTGGCAGAGAGATTATCGAGAAATATTTTTCTGAATTTAAACACAATCTTTTCTTTCTCAGTGACCTCCCAGCTACCAGGGGTTATGTAAATAGCAATTTTGAATCTACTCTCTATAAAAACGAGACAGTTGAGATATTCCTCAGCTTTGCGAAGGCTTACAGGCAGTACTCACAGATCGGAATTGTCGATTCTTTAGGACGAGAAATACTCAGGTTAGATAATAAACAAGATGGTACTGGTTCCATCGTATCCGATCCCAATCCAAAAAACGAAAAGCACCAACACTATTTTCAAGAAACTATAAAATTAGATAAAGATCTGGTTTATGCCTCACCGATACATTTGAATATTGAACAGGAAAATACAGACACCACTAACGTTCCAATAATAAGATTGGCAACTCCCCTGTTCAACTCTCAAAATGAAAAAAAGGGAATTTTAACATTAGATTTACATATCTCAAAAGTCCTTGAACTCCTCCCTGAAAATATGTTTATTCAAACCGAGGAAAGAAATATCCTATCATTAAAACCAGACGGGACTATTAACTTTTATAAATCAAACTACGTTTTTCAGGATAATTCTGACTGGTTGCATCTTTCAGAGGTAGAAACAATCCACTATTCTACACTTGAATTTCTTCCCGGCAGAAAATTTATCGTTGCTATATACCACAGCCACCCTTTGTTGAAAGCTGCGTTGCAGAAACTCATGCTCGTATCGGTAATACTTCTTGCCTCATTTCTTTGCCTCATATTGATTATCGGCTACTTAAACGTCATAAGATTCAAAGAACTGCTAGGTGCGCAAAAAGCCATTATATTCTCTCTGGCAAGACTTACTGAAAGAAGAGATCCGGAAACAGGAAGTCACCTGGAAAGAGCAAAAAACTACACGGCAGCGCTAGCGGAACAGTTGCGGAAAAATAAAAAGTACCGGAAACTTATCACCCCTGAATTTGTTGAAGATATTTCCGGTGCGGCGCCTTTACATGATATAGGAAAGGTGGGGATACGGGATTCCATTTTGTTGAAAGAATCACAGCTAACTCACGAAGAATACGAAGAGATGAAAGAGCATATTCGTATTGGAAAACAGGTACTTCAGGATGCCATCGATAAATTCAAGCTGAAACAACCATTTCTTTTTGTAGGCAGGAATATTTGTGCATCTCATCATGAAAAATATAATGGTACAGGTTATCCGGAAGGTTTAAAAGGCCAGGAAATTCCTCTGGAGGCACGAATCTTTGCCCTGTGCGATACCTATGATGCAATCAGGTCAAAAAGGTCTTACAAAGACGCCCTGTCACATGAAGAGGCGGTCGAGAGAATCAAGTCAGATAGTGGCAAGCATTTTGACCCTGATATTGTGGATGCATTCCTGAGAATTGAAAAGAAGTTCGCACAAATATGCAACACGAAATAAATGTTGAAGATGTTATTCTCACAGTATTCACCCTCTATGTCTTATAGAAATGCATCAAGCATTTCATCAACACGCAAACTGTTTAACAAAATCGATTTGTAAATAAATTTGCAAATTATATTTGACATATTGTAAAAGGTGTGGTACTTATGTATATACTTTTACATATTGTAAATTATTCATAGCTATCGAACTTGAAAACGGATTGTTTGCCGGAGGCAACAATCTTGTAATCAATAAGAAGCAAAAAACATGTAATATTAAGAACCTGCTTTTGAAAGGAGGCAAAAAAATGAAATATAAGAATGTATTTGTTATTGTGCCCATGCTTCTTCTTTGTATGGGCTTGCCCGTTGGACTGAATCACACCAATGTTTACGGAAATGGCAATCACAGCAATCACGACGACATGAGTAAAACAAGGGTGTGTGGCGTGGTAAGCTCAGTTTCCGGCTCCACAATCACAGCACTCACTGTAGATATAGATGCAAGTGCAGCGGAAGTAAAGTTAATGGGTTGTAGTACTTCTCTTAGCGTAGACGACATTGTCGCAGGAGATATCATTGAGGCAAAAGGAACCGTGAACGATAGTACATTTGTAGCAAGTATGATTAAACTAGAAGGTGCGGAAAAGTTAGAGGGAACTGTGGAGGCTGTCGGTACTGACACCGTTACCCTGCTGGGTAAGACGATAGATATTACTTCTGCCTATTGCACAAAAGGAAAACTCAAGATAGGGAAAAAAGCCACGGTTTACGTCAGGAATACAGAAACTGGATTAACTGCTCTTGCAGTCAAGGCTGCAGGAATGGGAATGATGGAAATGGAATAATTTGATATATATTTTTTGTATTTTTAGAAAGGAGACTTCCATGAATCGTATTTTGCATGCTGTGCTTGTATGTATCTTTATTGTTGGTTTAAGTGGTATTTATTTCGGTTGCGCAGGTTCCAGTGAAAGGGATTCTGCATCCAAAAAACACCAGCATAGTGGAGGTGGAGGACACAGCCATTGATACACATTCTTTGGATTGATACAAGTTCATTTAAAATTACAATCATCCGTTGTTATCGTAACACGATAACTGTGCAACGGCTTTAATATTCGAATCATGTATCGTGTAATTTAATTGTATAGGAATTTTCAGTTTATTTATGCGGGTTTCGTGACCATAACCAGTATGGCAAATAACCCACGGAAGACCTCCCCTTGATCCCCTCCTTGCGAAGGAGGGGAAAGAGGGGTGGTTATAAGTTCACGGAAAATATTTACAGTACGGATGTCAGGAGGAAGTATAAATGAAAAAAAGATTTTTGGGATTTTTGATATTGTCGGTAATTTCCATGCCGTTTTGCGTAAAAGGTGTTTTTGCCGAGCATGATGAAAAGTCATTCAAAAGTTGGGCAAATAGTATTTACGTTTATACAGGATTAGGAGAGTCAGTGGATATCATTGATCCGGTGAAGATGAAAAAAATCGGAACTATACCAGGGATTGCTGGCATCCATAATTGTTTTACATCATACGATGGAACCTCTCTATACATAGCTGCGGAAAATGAGATAGTAAAGGTATCCTTCAAAGGGAAAAAAGGCGGAGGTGTAATAGCAAGGAACGAACTTGAAGCCGATGAACTTGCCCACGTAGCCTTGACCCGTGACGGCAAGTATCTCTATATTTCAGATGGTAAAGATAACGTTCTGGTGGTGGATGCAAATACCCTGGAAGCGACAAAAACTATTAATATGCCTACAGGGCTTGATGATGTTATTAAGATTGTGAAAGATGAACTGGGGAAATCCTGGGATGATTCTGACAGCAACCCTCATGGACTTGCTGTCCATCCAGGAGGGAGATATGTTTATGTCCCTCTGGTCTGGAGTGGCGCTGTTGCGGTAATCGATACCACGACCAATGAAGTTGTTAAGACTTTATATTTGAATGCCTCTGATTCCAGTCAGCCCGGTCATGGGACCACACCTGTAGCACTGGGTTTTTCTACCGATGGTCATTGGTGTTTTGTCAGTTGTGCAGCGCCGGGTTACGAATGCATTCTGAATACCTCTGACCCTGCAAATCCACAAATTGAAACCACCGTTGCAGTTGGGCTTTCGCCTATCCAGGTACCTTCAAATCCAAACAATAAATATTTCATTGCGCCATGCCAGACATCGAGTTTGTTAGATAATGAAGCATCATCTGTGCCCAGTCCAGTTTTTAATAATGAGGATTGGATTGACTGGATTAATGACAACAAAGATACCGCCCTTGACCTTGTCGAGGCATTATTCGGCGCGCTTCATGATTCGATGCCAATGGAACCAAATGATGATGAGCCAGATGCCTGTTTTGTCGTGGAAATCGATGATAACTACGACAATGATGGTACGTCATGGGAGGTGATAAGTATCGTGGAAGCCGGTGTTGGACCGCATGGGGTGAGTTATACGCCCGGCGGGGAATTTGCATTTGTGACACTTTCAAATGAAATCCCTGGCAAGGTTGCAGTTATTGCTAAAACTGAATCCGGGGAATTTAAAGTTATTCACACCATAAAGGTAGGTGAATTCCCTAACGGAATATCTACCAGATTTGGAAAGAATCAGAATTCTTAGCACTGCCGTCATAACCATGCTGAAACATAGTGAATGGCATAAAATACAAATAAATCCTCTTTAACCTCCATAAAGAGGAGCTAACAGGGCATATTTATGCCGTTCACTATAAATTAACAAATAAAATTGAATAGAAAGGAGATCGCACCGTGAATCGTACTATTTTACGTATAGCAATTGCATTTTCCCTCATCATTGGTTTAAGTAGCGTTCTTATCAGTTGCGCAGAACACTCTAAAAAGACCGCTCAAGAAGATATCCCACAGCATAGCGGGCATGGTTGCGGATATCAACATTAGTACACACATCTCCCATAGATATATCTTCTTGTTTGAAAACAAAAACAACTATCGTTATTATACTATGACAACGATGGTCGCTTTTAAAACTTATTGCGATAATTAATTTAATGCGTAAATCTCCCAATAGATTCAAATATAACCTCCGCATCTTCAGAAGGGCCTTTTTACCCTGGGCATTGTCTTCACCGAGACACCTCTGGATGGCGTGGAATTTATTCAGAAAGGTAAGAAAGAAATATAAATTTAATACCCAATTACAAGGTA
Source organism: Planctomycetota bacterium (assembly GCA_016873155.1). Classification (GTDB taxonomy): domain Bacteria; phylum Planctomycetota; class Brocadiia; order Brocadiales; family Brocadiaceae; genus Wunengus. The sequence continues at coordinate 11,822 of VGXX01000024.1, forward strand.
ATCTTGATTACCCCATTCCACATTCCTTTGTGTTAAGCCTGACATCGGATTGTAATCTCACTTGCGATCATTGTTATGCAAGGGTGTATAACGAAATAAAGGTGTTGCCCAAACAAGCGCTGGAAGGTATTCTGGAACAAGCCAGTTCACTCGGCTGTTTCTTTTTTGTGCTTACAGGAGGAGAGCCTATGCTGTACCCGGACCTGTTAGATATTTTAGACAATCACAGCGACAGTCTTTTTATCCTGATAACCAACGGAACAAAGGTCTCTGAAGATGTGGCAAAAAAACTGTCCCGATCACCCAACATAATCCCCGTAATCAGTCTTGAAGGTGGTTTAGAGGATACTGATAAAAGGCGCGGTGTGGGCGTATACAATCGTATTATGAATGCCTTTGATATCCTTCAAAAAAACAGAATACTTTATGGATTTTCCATTACGGTTACATCGGAGAACTTTGAACAGCTTCAAAGAGAAGAGGTTTTTGGGGAAAAGTATCCTTACGGCGCCCGGTTAGGATGTTTCATAGAATACATACCTACAGGAAGGTCGCCTGATCCGGGGTTATCCCTATCACCTGCACAAAGGCGCTCATTTCGACAATGGTTTTTAAGCCTGAGAGAGAAGGCAAATACTTATCTCATTCATTTTCCTGGTGACGAAGAGCTTATGGATAACTGTAGAGAAGCGGGAAAGGGATTTATTCATATTAATCCGGAAGGATACATAGAATCATGCGCCCTGATACCTCACAGTAAATACAATGTAGCGGAAATGCCGCTTGAGGTGTGTTTAAAAAAATTGTATATTGACAATCGTCAATGCGCTCATTTATATGAAACACTTGAAAATCACCCGTGCATGAATAATAGACAATAATTAATCTGCGGCTGGTTCAATTTTGCAGATTGAACCAGATGTTTCGAACTGGGGACATGGGTTTAAACCAGTAACGCCATGACACATACCAAAAGTTTCGGTTCAATCGAGGACGATTGAACCGGCAAAAAAGGCATGGGAGGGAAAGTTCCCTCGCCCCTTGTGGGAGAGGGGTCGGGTGAGGGGTATTATTTTCGCGTCAATACAATAGCCGTTATATATAAATATTCTTGGAAGACACAACTATGACAAACAAAATGGCCGAAACACCCTGCTATACACTGCCGATTGATGAGATAATAAAGAACCTGGATACCAATATAGATACGGGGCTTAGCCATGCCGAGGCGGAAGGCAGGCTCAGGAAATACGGACACAACCAACTTGAAGAAAAAGAAGGTGTGTCCCTAATCATGCTCTTTTTGGGTCAATTCAATGACTTTATCGTTTGGGTATTGATTGCAGCCGCTATAGTTTCCGGGTTTATGGGAGAGTGGGTCGATGCGATGGCATCAAAATGATATAAATGCAGTCATTGAGGATCTGAAGTCATCACTTCAGGGTCTTTCTACCGAAGAGTCTAAGAGGCGTCTCGAAGAATACGGCCCTAACGAACTGAAAGAGGGGAAGAAAAAGACCCCTCTCGGCATGTTACTCGATCAGTTCAAGGACTTCATGATCATCGTCCTTATAGCGGCTGCCGTTATCTCCGGCATTATCGGGGATGCGGCAGATACCATAGCCATTATAGTGATCGTGGCGCTGAATGCCGTAATCGGCTTTGTCCAGGAATACAGGGCCGAAAAGGCGATGGAGGCACTGAAGATGATGGCTGCGCCGTCTGCCACCGTGCTAAGGGATGGGCATCATTTGACCCTCCCTGCCTCTGAGCTGGTTCCTGGGGACATCGTGCTTCTTGAAGCCGGGAGGGTTGTCCCTGCCGACCTAAGGCTCCTTGAATCGGCACAGTTGAAGGTGGAAGAGGCGGCGCTTACCGGAGAGTCTGTTCCTGTGGAAAAGCTGACAACCCGGCTCCATGAGGAAATGATACCTCTTGGAGACCGGCGGAACATGGCCTACAAGGGGACTGTGGTTAGCTATGGACGCGGGAAGGGTGTTGTTGTGGGCACAGGGATGGAAACGGAACTGGGTCGCATCGCCACGATGCTTCAGACGGAGGAAGAGGTAAAGACGCCATTGCAGAAGAGGCTCGCCAGATTCGGACAGAGGCTTGCCATTGCCGTCCTTGCCATGTGCGCCATCGTCTTTGCGGTTGGGATCATGAGGGGAGAGCCTTCAATCCTCATGCTGCTCACAGCCATTTCTCTGGCGGTCGCGGCGATACCGGAGGCACTTCCCGCGGTGATAACCATTTCCCTTGCCCTGGGCGCAAGAAAGATGGTCAGGCAGAACGCCCTTATAAGGAAGCTCCCTGCCGTGGAAACTCTTGGTTCTGTGACATACATCTGCACCGACAAGACGGGCACCCTTACCCTGAATAAGATGACGGTTGAGGAGATATATGTTGACGGCCGTTTAGTCCGGAGTTCAGAATTTGCTGTTCAGAGTCCCGCTCCGCTCACTGCTTTGTTTAAGGCTATGGCTTTAAGCAACGATGCAACCCCTGATGCCAATGGCAAAGTTATTGGAGACCCCACAGAGGTGGCCCTATACCTGGCTGCCGAGAAGGCCGGTTTCAAAAAGAATATCCTGGAAAAGGACAATGAAAGGGTCTCTGAGATACCTTTTGATTCAGACAGGAAGTGTATGACCACCGTGCATACGAATCGGGAAGGCGGGTTTCATTCCTTTACAAAAGGTGGTGTAGAGATCATTCTGGCCCAGTCCATAAATATCCTGACGTCAGAGGGGATCAAGGATATAGACAGGGAAGAAATAACCAGTGCAAGCGAAAGGATGGCTGCCGACGGCCTGAGGGTCCTTGCCGTCGGGACGAGAAGGTGGGATGCGGTTCCGGAAAAGATGGTTCCTGAAGAGGTGGAGGGTGGGTTTACTTTTCTTGGCCTGGTTGGCATTATGGACCCGCCGAGGGAAGAGGCAAAGGAGGCCGTGTCTCTATGCAAGTCTGCCGGGATAAAGCCTGTCATGATAACCGGCGATCACCCTATAACCGCCAGGGCTATAGCGAGAAAGCTTGGCATAATAGACGACGGCGGGGAGGTCATAACAGGAACTCATCTCGAAAAACTTCCGATGAAGGAGTTTGAGAGAAAGGTAGAGGAGGTGAGGGTATACGCCAGGGTTGCCCCCGAACAGAAACTGAAGATCATAAAGGCACTTCAGGACAAGGGGCAGTTTGTCGCAATGACCGGGGATGGCGTCAATGATGCGCCTGCCCTGAAAAGGGCGGACATAGGGATTGCCATGGGGATTACCGGAACCGATGTCTCAAAAGAGGCGGCACACATGATACTCCTTGACGACAACTTTGCCACTATAGTTAAGGCTGTCAAGGAGGGGAGGAGGATATTCGACAACATAAGGAATTTCATAAATTACACCATGACAAGCAATTCAGGCGAGATATGGTCTATATTCCTCGCGCCGTTCCTGGGTCTTCCCATACCGCTCCTGCCCATCCATCTCCTCTGGATCAATCTTGTGACCGACGGTCTTCCGGGTCTTGCCCTTGCTGCGGAAGATGCAGACAAGGGAATTATGAAGAGACCCCCGCGGCATCCCCAGGAAAGCATATTCGCCCATGGACTTGGCACACATATCGTTTGGGTCGGCCTTTTAATGGGAGGGGTTACTCTGTTTACCCAGGCATGGGCAATAACAACCGGCCATTCTCACTGGCAGACAATGGCATTTACGGTCCTTTGTCTCTCGCAGATGGGGAATGCCCTGGCAATCCGTTCCGAGAAAGAATCGCTTTTCAGTCTGGGGATATTCTCCAATAAGCCGTTGATCGGGGCCGTTCTTTTGACCTTTGCCTTGCAAATGGCGACTATATATGTGCCGTTCCTCCAGCCGATATTCAAGACGGAGGCGCTTAGCTTCGGCGAGTTAACATTTGCCCTCGCCATGTCATCTGTGGTCTTTATAGCAGTGGAGATCGAGAAGTATTTCAAGCGGAGGTCAAAATAAATAAGATTAAAAACGGTTACGTTTTGCAATACTACAAAGGGAGACAGCAACGATGAAGCAATTACTTGTTTACCTATTTTGTTCAGTTTTCTCGTTTTTGTGTATCACGAATATCCTTGCAGAAGAGAAATGGGAAGTTGCCGCATCCCCTCCAATCAGCGAAAATACCCAGGTATGTATCCTGTGTCACAGAAATTACACGCCAGGAATTATAGAGGATTGGCTTAAAAGCAGGCATTCAAAAATATCTCCGGAAATGGCGCTCAAAATGCCTCCTATCGAGAGAAGGATTTCAAGCGAGATAATACCAGATACTTTAAAGTCAACCGTAGTCGGCTGCTATGAATGTCATGGTCTGAATGCCTCCAACCACAAAGACAACTTCGAACACTTTGGATTCCGGATTAACGTAATTGTATCACCAAATGACTGTAAGACCTGTCATCCAGTTGAAGTTGACCAATATTCAGCAAGTAAAAAGGCACATGCAGTGGAGAATCTTCAACAAAACCCACTGTATCACACTTTTGGTGAGGCAATCACAGGTATTAAAGAAATTAAAGACGGCAAATTAATCAGTTTAAATTCGTCGGAACATACAAAAGCGGAAACATGCTATGCATGTCACGGCACTGTTGTAACGGTGAAAGGTATGAAGAAGATTTTCTCAAAGATGGGCGATATTGATGTCCCCGACCTTGCCAACTGGCCAAATCAGGGAGTGGGAAGGATTAACCCTGATGGAAGCAAGGGAGCTTGCACATCATGCCATCCACGACACAACTTCTCTATTGAGGTAGCCAGAAAACCGTATACGTGTGCTCAATGCCATCTCGAACCGGATGTGCCTGCATTTGAAGTTTACAAGGAAAGTAAACACGGAAACATTTTTCTCTCTAAACAGCATGAGTGGAACTGGAATAACGTTCCGTGGAGGGTTGGTAAAGATTTTCAAGCCCCAACCTGTGCAACTTGCCATAATAGTCTTATAGCAACTTCTGATGATAAAGTCATCGTATCAAGAACCCATGATTTTGGCGCGAGGCTATGGGTCAGGTTATTTGGACTCATATACTCCCATCCACAACCGAAGGTCGGAGCGACACACATAATCAAAAACAAGGATGGACTGCCTTTTCCTGTTACCTATGATGGCGAATCAGCCTCTGAATATCTGATTGATAAAAACGAACAAATACAGCGACAAACCGAAATGAAGAAGATATGCCAGGGTTGTCATAATACAGATTGGGTTAACCTGCACTTTGTCAAACTTGATTCTACTATAGCGGAAACCGATACGATGTGTTTATCAGCTACCCGTCTGCTTCAGAAAGCCTGGAATGAAGGATTGGCAGATCCGTCGAATCCTTTTGATGAAACGATTGAACATCTATGGATAAAGCAGTGGTTTTTCTACGCCAACTCGGTGCGATACGCATCTGCTATGGGTGGTCCTGACTTTGCCACATTTAAAAATGGCTGGTGGGAATTAACGACAAATTTGCATAAAATGTTTGAGTTAACACAAATCAAGAAATAACAAATAATGAACATTTAACTCTTCACTAAAGGAGGTGATTATTTGCAATATTGCGAATACTGAGGATTGTTTATTGTTTTATGTATAAACTATGTTTCAAAATTTAGAGAAGGAGGAATACAAATGAGACGCATTTTATATTTATTATCTGCTGTAATTTTTGTTACAATTATCTCAGGTTATGTAATGAATTCAAATGTACTGGCAGATGAAAAAAAGGCTGCTGAGAAAACCACTGCAAAGGATCTTGTTTGTGGTATGGATGTTGATAAAGATAAGGCGCTTAAGGCTGACCACGACGGCAAAGCATATTATTTTTGTTCCAAACATTGCGAAGAAGCATTTAAAAAAGACCCTTCAAAATATCTAAAGAAATGAGCATTAATTAATAATTTATTTAAAATAAATAAATTCATTGACAATTTTGATAGAAAAGGTTAGAAGTATGCATATTTTTACTTTTCAAGATATTATCTTTATCTTTCTTTTTAACTTTTTATCTCATGAAAGGAGGTCAGTAGAATATGTTGAATAAGAAATTTTTAGGGATATTTGCTTCAGTAGTTACGTCTGCGAGCTTAATGATGTGCGTGGGTAGTTTTACGTATGCTGAAGAAGCAGCACAACCACCGGCACAGGAAGAAACACACAAGCATTCAGAGAAGGCTTTAGCTCCGGAACATCCGACTGTTGAGCTGCCCATGTGTCCAACTTGTAAAGACGTGCGTGTAAGTCCGGAAAAAAGCAGAACGCTTGCGGCACAGGTCATGGTTTGCCCGGACTGCAAAAATGAGATAGGGGAACTGGCTGTTCACCATTGTGATAAGTGCGGAAAAGACGTGCTGGCGTGCGTGATGTGCCAAAAGGCTTCGGCAGAACTAAAATCTGCTACCATGGAAGGAAAATGTCCCAAATGCAAAGAGGCACGTGTAAGGCCTATCAAGGGAAAGACACTTGCAAAGTGGGAGATGAAATGTCCGGATTGCAAGAAGAAGACAGCGGAATGGCTCGTCCAGCATTGCGATACATGTGATGTTGAGTTCCTTGCTTGCCCTATTTGCAAAAAGGAACAAGAAAAGGGCAAGAAATAGGTTGTTACTTATAAAGAAATTTGAAATGATCTAAAAAGAATGGGGGCATTTATAAAATGCCCCCTTTCTTATTGTTAGTGTGATGGAGATCCCCCGTGTGATGGGGACATCTTCTTTTCCGCTTCGTATTTCTTGAATTCATTAAATTCTGCGTCTGCCTCGGCGCTCATCCCCTTTAACAGATAAACCACACCTAAATAATTGTGTGCCGTTCCTAACTTGGGATCTAATTCTAATGCCGTTTTATGGGCGGCGACAGCCTCGTCCAGTCTCTTCTGTTTACAGTACGTTAATCCAAGCTCATTATAGGCAGAAGCAAGTTTGGGATTCAAAGATAGAGCTTGTGTCTGCATCTTGACTGCGTCTTCCAATTGTTCATTCATTCTATAGACAACGCCCAAACTAAAATATATCATCGGATCATCAGGCTTTAATGTCAGTTCTTTTCTGTAAATTTCCCCGGCTTTAGTAAATTTACCCTGTGTGTAATAAGCCTTTGCAAGCTTTTCATAGGCATTGGTCATTGTAGGTTCAAGTTCCAGCGCCCTCTCCCATGCCGCAATTGCTTCGTCGAAACCGCCTTTTTTAATATGTTCCAATCCGTAGTTATAATACTCTGAAGCTGACATTTTTTCCGGAAGTTTTACCTCTTTTTTTACTTCCGGGCCAACCAATGCCTCTCCAGTTGCAGCTTCTTCACTCTTACCTACACCTTCAGATACCTCTTTTTTGCCGCATCCGTATAAAGAAACAAATAACACGGTACCAGTAATTGTCAGTATCTGTAAGTTTTTCCCTGTCATTCTCATTCTCTTTTATTCTCCAGCTAAAATTTTTATAAATTCATCCTTATAGTATTACTTTGTAAAAACTTCCTTTCCCCATTTTCATGAGGACAAGTTATTGTAAGTTTTTTTAACACCCCCTGTGTCCCCCCCTTCGCAAGGGGGGACACAGGGGGGGCTTTGGTTGCGGCTATGCTGCGTCTCTTCCGGCTCGTTCGGGTTAGGACATACGCTTGGCCATGAAAGAAGCAATTTCCTTAAACACCGTTTTGTCTTCTACCGGAATCTCGTCTATTGTCTTATAAGCTTGTTTTACCAGATCTTCTGCATAGTCCTGAGCATATTTTATCGCACTATATTTTTTGTATATCTCCAGCACCAATTGTATATCGTTATCGGTTGTCTCATCCCTTGGTTTTAGCATAATGTCACGCAAGTGTTTCTTGTCATTGGCTGAAGCAACCTGTAATGCATACGAATAGAGAAAACTTGCCTTGCCTTCCTTCACATCGGAACCTATTACCCCCCCGCGTCCCTTGCCGTGTGTCAAGTCGATTAAATCATCACGAATCTGAAATGCCGGTCCCATCGTTTTCCCAAGCGTCCATATCTTTTCAACAACCTTTTCGGAAATACCGGATACAACGGCTCCTCCAACCATACCGCATGCAAGATAGTATCCGGTTTTAAGTTCAACCATCGCCATATATTTATCTACTGAAAAATCTTCCGCCGCCCTTGCGTTGATGTCAAGAGCCTGGCCTTCTACGGTTTTTTCGTAGGTTAACGTAAATATCTGCAGTAAGTGCATTTTTTTTTCTAATGAAACAGGGCTTGCTAACACACTTTTATATGCGCACGCAAGAAGATAGTCACCTGCGTTAATTGCATTGGCTGTCCCGAATTTCACCCATACCGTAGGCTGGTCTCGTCTTATCGTATCGCCATCTTCGATATCGTCATGCATGAGGAACATGTTATGCATAATCTCTATAGCAAGGGCAAAATGTATCGCCTCATTAGTATTTCCTCCCAATGCCTCACAGGTAATTAAACATATCGCAGGCCTTACTCTTTTGCCTCCCGTATGCAGGTGATGCCATATTGGCTCACTTAAATAATCATTTCTATGAGGCGGGATGATCTCCTTCAACAATTCATCTATCTTTGCACCGTAGATTTTAATAGATTCCTCTATGCCCATCTCAGTTTATTCCCTTCCAAGGAATTCGCCGGTTCTTGTATCTACTTTGATTACTTCACCATTATTGATGAACAGAGGAACCTTTACAACAAGCCCTGTCTCCAACTTCGCGGGTTTATAAACATTCACTACGGTATCCCCTTTCATGCCCGGGTCTGTTTCAACAATTTTTAAAGTAACCGATGTAGGGAGTTCCACTGAAAGCGCCTTCCCCTCATAAAAAGCTATCTTCGCCTGGCTGTTTAAAGTCATATAAGGAATGGCATCTTCAACCGCCTCTTTAGGCAATAATACCTGCTCATAATTTTCTGTATCCATGAAGCAATAATTCTCACCATCCTTATAAAGATACTCCATTGTGCGATGCTCCAGGAATACATCTTCTAGTTTATCCGTAGAACGGAATCGTTTCTGAACGATACTCCCCTGTTTCATACTTTTCAGTTTTGCCTGCACCATACCACGCCAGTTTCCAGGGGTCACGTGCTGATAATCGACCACTAAATACAATTCCCCGTCCATTTTTATCACCGTACCCCTTTTAATTTCTGTAGCGCTTAACAATTTAATAACTCCTCAATAAAAATAACAAAACAAATATTATATAAATTCTGTCATTACAGTATCTGCGACAAACAATCCTTTTTCCGTGAGTTTTAATCTTTCATCCGCATAACTAATCAAGCCATCTTTTGCTAATCTGTTTATCTGTTCTCTAAATTGATCCTCTATTGTATAACCGAATCGTTCATAAAATTCATTATTTGATATGCCCTGTCTGAGCCGCAAGGACATAACAACGGTTTCTGATGCGTATTGACTAAGTTCCAAATTTTCGCTAAAAGACTTCATATGTTTACTTTCGTTTATTCCATCAATGTATTTAAATACATCTTTCTCATTCGAAGCCCTTATGCCATCAACAAAGGAATATGCCCCCGCCCCAACCCCTACGTAACCAATATTTTTCCAGTAAACGTGATTATGGGCGCACTCGCACCCATATTTTGCAAAATTCGAAATTTCGTAGTGATTATAGCCGCTCCGTGCTAAATAACGCATGGACGTTTTATACATCTCCAATTCAACACACTCGTCCAGTTTATGGATAACCGAGTCATCCAGATCCCTTGTGAGCAATGTTCCCTCTTCATACGTGAGGGCATATGTCGATATGTGCGCAGGATTCAATTCGACTACAGTTTTTAAGTCTTTTTCCCAATCTTCGATAGACTGTTCAGGACATCCAAATATTAAATCGATATTAATATTTCTAAAACCTGCTTTTCTCAATGAATCAAAGGCGTTTTTGGCGTCATTACTTGAATGAATACGCCCAAGAAATTGTAATTGTCTATCCTGGAATGATTGTACTCCCAGGCTTATGCGATTTACCAGGTATTCCTTTAACAATCCGATTTTATTCACCGTCAGTGTGCCGGGGTTTGCTTCAACTGTATACTCCCGTATTTCGGAAGATGGAATATGACGGATAACACTTCGAAGTAGTTTTTCCAACTGAACTTCTGATAATATGCTCGGTGTCCCCCCGCCTATATAGACCGTGTTAAATACATAACGGCTTTTTAAGGCACTTAACTCCTTCTCAATAGCGTGGAGATAAAGGTCTACTGTCTTTGATTCCGAGACAATCGAATTGAAATCGCAATAGCGGCACTTTCTGGCGCAGAATGGGATGTGTATATAAAGGGAATTATGAAGCATATTTTTTACAAAAGATCGTCGTGTAAGTTTACAAACTTGATTAAGTATTATAATACAACTTTCTGGTATTTCGTACGGTCATGTCGTTTTGTACGGTATCAGTAATTTCTTTCTCTATAATATTTTTATAATAATTCAACCTCGTAACAGGATCTCTTAAAATACCTAGAAATTGTTTCGTGAGGTCTTTGTATATTAGTTTAACAGGTATCTCTCTCACCCGCAAGCCCAACTTCCACGCCTGTATCCATACTTGCAACGGCATCCCATATCCATGTTCAGTCAGGCGCATCAGTTTCAATTTTTCAACCTTATACGCCTTAAAACCACAAAATGCGTCCGTTACATTGAATCCCGTAATCCTATTTATAATGCCTGTAATCTCTTTATTAATGAGATATCGCTCCTGTGGAAATTCATTGTCCGGCCTTGCGGGAAAATAATATCTGGAACCCGATAGAATATCACAGTCATAAAATGGAATTTCTCTCAAAAATAGCGAAATTTCTTCAGGCTCATGTTGTCCGTCGCTATCAATTGTCAACAGGTAATCATACCCATTTTCAATTGCAAATGTGAATGCATCAATAATTGTCTTGCCATAACCAAGATTTCTTGGATGTGTGATTATGTGTATACTCCGAAAAGGTATTAATTCTTTGTGGAGACCATTGGTCGAGCCATCATCTACGACTAATATATCCAGGTGAAAGTTATTAACCCTCTGGATAATATCACGCACATCCGCTTCATTAAAGACTGGTATAGAAACAAGGATTTTGTTTTTGTGCATAATTAATTATTTATGCTCATTTTCAATGCTTCCACGGTGTTTCTTAATAACATGACCACCGTCACAGGTCCCACTCCCCCCGGGACTGGTGTTATGTAAGAAGCCACCTCTTTTGCCGTCGCAAATTCAACGTCGCCCACGGTCTTCATCTCTGGTTTGCCGTTTACGTTTATAATGGGGTTTCCCTGCGCATCGAGTTCCTTTACGCGGTTAATCCCTACATCGATGACAATAGCGCCTGGCTTGATCATATTACCTTTAATCATCTCTGCCTTTCCAACGGCAGCAATTAAGATGTCTGCCTTTTTCGTTTGGGCAGAAAGGTCTTTTGTGCCGGAATGGCACACCGTTGGCGTTGCAGACAAATCCAGCATTAACAAACTAACGGGCTTCCCTACGATGGCGCTGCGCCCGACAATCGTTGTTTCCTTCCCCCGGATATCAACACCTACGGATTTCACAAGCTCTACTGCGGCCATGGCAGTGCATGGAACCAGTCTTGTATTTCCGTAAACAAGCTCACCCATGTTGGCGGGGTTCATCCCCTCTACATCTTTATGAGGTGCAATCAATGTCTGTGCCTTTTTCGCGTCTATACCTTCGGGTAAGGGCATTTGCAATATAATTCCCGTTACCTGAGGGTCATTATTCAACTTTTTAATGTGCTCGATCAAAGCCGCTTCTTTCGTATCAGCGGGAAGTTCATCCAGGGTATATTTAATGCCTATTGCCTCGCATTGTTTCTGTTGATTTTGAACATATAAACGTGACGATGCATTTTCACCTACCTGAACGGCCTTCAAATGCGGGCAAAAACCTTTTTTTTAAGGTATCGATCTCCTCAATCAATCGTGTACGAATCTTTCCAGCAAAAGACTCACCATCAATAATAATCGCCGACATAACTCCCCTCTTTCGTTGTTATAAAAACTATTTCATTACTATTTTGTTATACCAGAATTTTATAATTCGGTTATTATAGAAAAACACGTAATTATATAGCAAGGAAAAACCCATTCGATTAACACTTTCATTGCTATTAAAGTATTGACATACCCCGTCATACCTGATAAAATTTGCAAAAATTCTAATATAGTTTTCCTCCCATATACAGAGATAGGTTAAAGTAAAGGCACGTCTTTCATGTCGAATATGGCAAATCGCAGCCAACTATTATTTGCCGATATGGAACAACTCCTGTCTATACACGATTGCTGGTTTATGGAAGGGAATCAACTCATATTGGATACAGGTGTTTCATTCGCATTAAATAATCCGAGGTAATAAATTGAGGGTAATAGTTGCTAAAACTGCAGGATTCTGCATGGGTGTACGACGTGCGATGGACATCCTTTTGGATGCTGCAAATGAAAAAAGCGACGGCAAAGTTTATACCGACGGTCCCTTGATTCACAATCCTCAGGTTCTTGAATATCTGGAAAAAAGGGACATTCACGTCGTTAGTGGTCAGACAGACCTTTCTCAAAGCACGGTTGTCATCAGGGCGCACGGAATTACGCCTACCCGTAGAAAAGAAATCGAAGATTTGGGCGCAAAGGTCTGTGACGCTACCTGCCCACACGTAATGAGAGTTCAATCCATCATCAAAAAATATGCAGCACAGGGTTATTCAACCGTGATAGTTGGTGATAAAGGCCACGCAGAGGTTATTGGTTTACTGGGATACGCTGAAGGCAAAGGTCATGTCGTACAGGAATTG